>NZ_JASJOJ010000011.1:0-100910 GCF_038519165.1 Photobacterium sp. SP02 | reverse complement strand
GTATTTATCAGCCATGATGTGTCTCCCCCCGTTTTTAGGAAGTGTAGGAAAAGACACAAAACTTTGAACACTACCTTAATGCCTGAATATGACTGCTGATGCCAGCCGGATCATTCGTGTAATCTGTAATGGTAATGGACGCTGAGATAAATGTGCCGTTATCACTATATTGCGGAATACCGGTGATCTGAACGCCATTATACGGAGCTTGGCTGTTGGCTTTTTCTTTCCAGTCGCCAGACTGCCAGGTGTGTACAGTCGCGGGTGTTTGCTTATCAGTCATCATCGTTTCTCTTTGCAGAAGAAGGAATTGAAGCAGGTGTTACAGTCACAGCTGTAACACCTGGGCTATTCAGTCTTATTTGTTGATGTTTTCCAGATGGAATTCAAATGGTGAAGCTGTTGGCCCAGAACCACCACCTGTCATCACAAGATCGGCACTTTGAATGCCGAACAGGTTAATTTCAGTGTTTACTTGCTGGATAATCGCTGAATTCATCACTTCGCCTTCAACTACTTGCGAGACAACCCCGACGAAAATACTTGGATGGAATTGGAAAACCCCTTTCTGGCCAGGTGACACATTGGTTTTAGCTGCCAGTAGCTTTCCATCACGATAGATATTGGCATTAATCGAACCACTGCTCAGGTTATTACGCACTTCGACTTCTTGCTGAGATACGGCGGGTGTACTGGCAAGCCGCAGGACATCACCCGAAGTATCTTTTACCATTTCATAAGCCTGGCCGTCGTAGGCTGTCATCTGTGGTGTGTAGTTACCGAAGGAATCACTTGCACAGACTTCGAATTTCAAAGGATAAACGAAAGGATGGTTATCATTACGCCCACAGTTTTGGATAACACGCCACGCAATGGCTATTTCGTCAAAACTCTCGGCGACATTTTTCTGGAAAATAACCACTTCGCTGTTGTTGACATCATTAGAGCGGTTAATGAAGTTTAAGTTGATTTGTGACTGTGACATATTATTTTCCTCATAGATTAACTGACGTTTATATTCGTTGGTTAAGGTGCTTGAGTTTTCAAGCACAAGTTAAAGGTAATGCTATTTTGTACTAATAACCTTTGTTTCATACCTTATTTTCTTTTTGATATCTTGGTATTCGGTTTTTAATGTGATGGACTTTGTCCTTTAAATAAAAAAGCCCATTCAATGGGCTTTTTTATTTGTGACGGGAGACGGATGGGCTATGGCGCTGTACCCGTCACCTGATAACTTGCAGCATTGTCAAAGCTTTGATTCAGTGCTGATTGCACTTTTCTCAATACCCCTTGTTGGTTGGGCTGATCGTTAGTCATTGTTTCTTCGGACACATTGACGTGAGCAACAGTGCTATTGCCATTCACGCCATTGACCTGAACCTGAAGGTTATGAAAACGATAGTTACCTTGCATAAAGGTTCCCTGCATGTCCAGACGCATGGTTTGGTTTTGGACAATTGTGCCTGCATTATTACGGTAAATATCTGCATAGGTCAGTTGTCCGATAACATTGTAAACCGCTTCCTTCTGATTGTTGTTAAACACATTGGGTGAGCCAGGGAATAAATTATTGATGGGGCCTGTTTGTTGTACGTTAATTGCCATGATAAATTTCCTTCTAACGTTATAGTGAATTTTCCTATATTGTTCTTTGACGTTGAAAATGACTGTCTCAGAACAATGTAATTGTTATGTCATCTTGACATATTTTCCTTTTGTACAATCACCTTAAGCTTTGCGTTCAGCATAATTTATGATGGGTTAATCCTGCATGGAGGACTTAAATTGCTTTCTGAACTGACTAGGACAGTTATGGTAGATACGCTTAAATGCCGTTGAAAAATTGTTTGAGTCCATGTATCCCACTTTTTCTGCGATTTGAACAATGTTGAGAGAGGATGTTTCTAGTAATTCTGCTGCTTTATGCATTCTCTGTTTTCTTAACCATTCAAAGACAGTCATACCTAAGTGATCCTTAAATACTTGATTGAGTTTATTTCTGTTTGTTCCAAGTATCCGGCAAAGTGTTTCTAGCCTGACATCCTCAGATATCGAACCATTGAGGTGTTTAATGCACTTCTCAATTAAAATAAGTTGTGAGTCCATGGAATCCCGGTTGTTGTTTATTTGTTCCGGTAGGGATTCATTACTTTGGTGTGTGTTGTTTGTTTTTTCATTGGAATGCAGTATATGCATTATTCGGTAGTTAATCTCTTTGCTGATGAAAGGGCAGCTAATGTAATCAGTGATACCAATGTCAAATAATTGCTTCTTGTGATTGTATTCACTATTAATGATTGCAATGAAATCAGGTGACGTTGTTTGTTGCAGTAGAAAACGAAATGTTAGCGCATTTTTTGTGACCTTTATGAGTTCGAAATCATTGTTGATAGCATCAATGATGACCAAGTCAGGTGTGTCTCTAAATTGTAAGTGTGAGATGTTTTTGATGTTTTTATGAGCAAAAAGGACATTTCCTTTAAAGAGTTTCTCTTGCAGTTCTATGGAGTAAGTTGGTTTTTCACTCAATACCCATGCCAATGACAAGTATTTTTTTTACAGTTTGTTATATTCATTTTGATATTCCTTTATTAATTATTTCTTATATTGGCGTACTGTTAAGTAACGCTCTGACGTTGTATGTGTTAGCAATGTTATTGCTGTCTCAGTAGTAACTGTAAGAGAGTTGTCTCTATATTGCCTTTGAGATAATCACTAACAGCTTTGTATTATGCACTAGGGGTCTGCTATCTATAGGTCTGAGGGTTTTATAAATATTGTGGTTGGTGTTTTCTTGTCTAATGATGGCTTAAGGCAAGGCTGATATAGATGTAATTTATGGCCAGTAACACCGATTAGCATTTCTGGCATTAAGGTAAACAGAAGTTGATTTAACATTTCGACTTGAAATATATAGCGCAATATTCTGTTTAAAATGGTATGTAAACATATGTTACTGTTTCAGGAGAATTATTCAAACTTACGCTTTTTGTCGTGCCGATACGACTTTGCACTGTAGCTGGATACCATAGTCTCAGAAACCGACTTATCTATGGAGGCTTTTAGCCCTTCCATTAACAGGATTTCATCTGATCGATCTATATAGTCTTTGATGCCTTGTGCCAGCTTTTCAATGATCTTATCTGCCTGCCGAATTCTGAAGCTGGTGGACTCGGCCAGTTTTAACAGATGGTGTTTATCCGGAAAGACTTTGCTGTTCGCCATCTTGAGTGCCATTTTATTGTCAATGGTGTCGTAAATCAGGGTATGGGTGATATCAAAAGGCGGGGAGACAAATATGTGTTTCATGTCTTGTGTGTATTGCAATGCGAAGTTTTTCAGATGTGCATCACCGTTGCCGATCAGGCAGTTAAAGACAATGTATTTATACATTTTCTCCACCTCAGCCAAACTATTGGTGTACAGGTGGGTTGCTTTGAGCAGAGTTTCGTAGCTGCCTGTATATTTGGCATCCGGGTTGTTGGGCTTTTTCAATAAGGTGGTGAAGTCCTCATATCCCAGTAACTGGTCATCTGGTTTGTCAAAACGTTCGACAATAAAGGTTTCCATATTGTCGGACAGATAGGTGGCCGGCGGCGCTAAGCCGCAATGGCGCGCCGCTTCCATACAGACATATTCATTGACCGTCAGTAACGGAAACTCCGCATCGAAAGATTTAACGATCAGATCTTTTTGTTCAACCGTTCGGTCTGTTTTGGGAATGCTGACCTTAGGCTGCACACCGGCCAGCGCATTGCGCAGGTAATATTTCTCGAGCAGTTGCGGAAACAAAGGTGTATTACCCTGGTAAGTCAGAATGTCAGTGAGGGATACCGAATCGGCTTCCGGAAGCTGCAATTCACTCTGGTAGCTGAGCATACCTATGCTGTGTTTGCCCTGCAGTGCGAGCAGATACATGTCATTGACTCGGGCGTATCTTGCCAGTTTTTCAGCAATGAACCGGCGGTTGAAGCCTTCGGGTAGATTCTGCGCAAAAATAGGGTGTAATGCACCGGAGGAATAGCCATCCAGATTAGGCTTTGTCATGGTAAGAGAGGCATGGCGCTGAGTTTGTATCGGCTGATAATGATGAACGGAACCATGCGTTAACACGCCTAATTCGTCTTCATCCAGACACACAGTTATCTTTTCTATTTTGGCGGGCAGGTGATCAAGAGCCATGCTCAGTCCTCATCAAACAGTGTGTCGATATCATCCCAGTCTGGTAACTGATGTTGCTTGGGCGATACTTGCAATTGCAAGTCAACGGCATCCAGGTAGCGCTCGAAAATGTCCAGGGAACCGGTAAAGCGGCCATTTTCAATTTCTGACAGGGTGGTTTTGTTAATGCCTGTCTGTTCTGCCATGGCTTTCTGTGTCGCGCCTTTGGCTTTTCTCGCTGCGGCTATTGCTTTACCTATGCTCTCTCTGTTGGCCATGTTGAAATCCTATTAGCTATATAGCAAACAGTGTAGTTGATTGTTTGTAAGTTATCTATATAGCTAACTTGTAAGTGGATGATTGATAAGTTAGCTATATGGCTAATATTGCTGATGTGAGATACAAAAATTGTGGCTTGTTGTCAGATCAGACCCATGACCTGTAATTTCAGAAAGACTGCCAGTGTTTTGGCATCCTGGATCTCATTGCTGACCACCTTTTCGGTGAAAGCCTTAACGGTCATAGTCACGACTTCGAGGATTTCATCTGCATCAAGATCACCTTCAGCCGGCGAAAGCCCTTTAGCCAGAAAGACATGCTGAACCTCATCACAAAAACCGGGAACAGGCAGGAGTTCACCCAGAGCCAGCCACTCACTGGCGGCGAGTTGTGTTTCCTCCGCCAGCTCTCGCTTCGCGCAATATGCGATCTCTTCACCTTTTTCCAGAGTGCCAGCGGGAAATTCCAGAATCCAGCGTCCGATTGCTGGACGGTATTGGCGTAACAGAACCAGTTCCCCGTGCGCCGTGACAGGCACAATGACCACCGCGCCCGGATGGCGGACTGTGGTAAAAGTGATGTCGCGTCCATCCGGCAATTGGTGTGTCCCTTGTTCTACGGAAAAGCCTTTCCATTGGCACAGGGTTTGTGATTTCATATTGCCTCAATGTGTTTTCATAACTGAATGTGTCAGCCAGTGTAACACTGAAGGCTGGGCAGAGTGTTTATCGCTGCGATAATGTCTGGCATTGATTACAAAGAAATTCTCGGTTTGTGGGCCACGAGCGAAGCGGCACAAGCCATGCGCCAGATGACGGTTGAAGATTCTCTGATATACTCAGCATCTGCAGCATAATGAAGAACTAAAAAACAAGGAGATTGTATGCGCGTTCTGGTCACAGGCGGTATGGGGTATATTGGCAGTCATACCTGCGTACAAATGATAGAAGCGGGGATGACCCCAATCATTGTCGACAACCTGTACAACAGTAAGAAGACCGTGCTGGAGCGAATTGAAAAACTGACCGGCGTCAGACCGGCGTTTTTTGAAGGCGATATTCGTGATCGCGCATTTCTGGATAAAGTATTCCGTGAGAATGATGTTGAATCAGTGATTCACTTTGCAGGTCTGAAAGCCGTAGGTGAATCGGTTGCAAAGCCACTGGAATACTATGACAACAATGTTCACGGAACGCTTGTGTTGGTTGAAGCAATGCGTGAAGCCGGTGTGAACAGCATCATCTTCAGTTCTTCGGCCACAGTATACGGCGATCCGGCGAGTGTGCCGATTCTTGAATCCTTCCCGACCAGCGCGACCAACCCTTACGGCCGCAGTAAACTTATGGTAGAAGAGTGCCTGACGGATATTCAACATGCTCACCCCGAAATGAGCATCACACTGCTGCGTTACTTCAACCCGGTAGGGGCGCATGAATCTGGTGAAATGGGAGAAGATCCTCAGGGGATCCCCAACAACCTGATGCCGTTTATTGCTCAGGTCGCCGTGGGCCGTCGTGAATTTTTGTCTGTGTTTGGCGATGATTACCCAACGGTTGATGGCACGGGTGTACGTGATTACATTCATGTTGTCGATCTGGCGGATGGCCATGTGGCAGCACTGACGCACAAAGGGAAAGAAGCCGGTCTGCATATTTATAATCTGGGAACTGGCAATGGTCTGAGCGTTCTGCAAATGGTTGATGCCTTTGCAAAAGCCTCAGAGAAAGCGGTGCCTTATCAGATTGCACCGCGACGCCCCGGTGATATCGCAGAATGCTGGGCAGATCCAGCCAAAGCAAAGAAAGAATTGCATTGGGCTGCGTCCCGTACTGTCGATCAAATGACGCGCGATACCTGGCGCTGGCAGTCTCAGAACCCGCAAGGTTATCCGGACAGCCATTAACAGTAGCGATATGTATTGCAAAAGCGGCCTATGACGGGCCGTTTTTTATTGTCACTCCTAAACCACCGCCGATGGCGGGGTGATTGTAAAAGCCGCCTTCTCAAAAGGCGGCTTTTTACTTGCGTAATATGATTAACTTACTGCTTTTTAATGCCTTTTCATCGTTAAGACACATAATCTTCATGAGTTTGTAAGATTTAGTGCATATGCTCCGCTCGTTAAACCTATTTGGATATGCGAAGAATAATAAGGAGCATACAATGTGGAAGCGTGATGAGCAGGACTCGCAACTAACTAAAATGATTGAGGCGAGATTATCGCGCCGTCATTTTCTGACTGGAACCGCTGCTGCAGGTGCAGGGGCATTTCTGGCATTAAACCCGGTAGCCAAAGCCGTGGCTGCTTCACCGACATCCTCCCTGCTGAATTTTGAAGCCGTGCCCGTTTCTACCGCAGATACCGTAGTGGTACCAAAAGGTTACAAGGCAAGCCCGCTGATGTCATGGGGCGATCCGATCTTTCCCGGTGCGCCTGAATTTGACCAAAGCGGAAAGCAGGATTCACGCACACAGGAGCGTCAGTTCGGTGATAACACAGATGGCATGAGCTTTTTTGCCGTTAGTGAAGATCGCGGCGTTCTGGCTATCAATAATGAATACACCAACTACGAGTATTTGTTTGATCACCAGGGTGGCAACATGACGGCGGATGATGTGCGTAAGGCACAGGCAGCCGTCGGTGTGACTATCGTTGAAGTTGTGCGTAAAAACGGCCAGTGGGCTATTGATAAAAGCGGTAAACGAAATCGTCGTATTACTGCCAATACGCCTATGATGCTCACAGGGCCGGCCGCGGGTCATGAACTGATGAAAACCAAGGCGGATCCGGCAGGAATCAAGCCATTAGGCACGTTCAATAACTGTGCGAACGGTCAAACACCCTGGGGAACCTATCTGACCTGTGAAGAAAACTTTGATGATTTCTTCGGCAGTGATGCAAAAGGTGATGTCAACGCAGATCAGGCCCGTTATGGCATATCGGCGTCGCCCAGTGACTACAAATGGCATCAGCATGATGAACGCTTCGATGTACTGAAAAACCCGAATGAAGCCAACCGCTTCGGCTGGATCGTCGAGATCGATCCAAATGATCCACAGTCAACACCAATGAAGCGTACGGCATTAGGCCGTTTTAAACACGAAAATGCTGAATTGACGCTGAATAAAGATGGTCATGTTGTGGTGTATCTGGGCGATGATGAACGCGGTGAGCACCTGTACAAATTTGTTTCTAAGCACCGTTTTCAGCAAGGTAATGATGCCGCTAACCGCAAATTGCTGGAAGAAGGCACTTTGTATGTTGCCCAGTTCGGTATGAATGACGATCAGCTGAAAGGTCAGGGGAAGTGGATTGAGCTGACGTACGGTAAGCATGGTTTAACACCGGAAAATGGGTTTAATGATCAGGGCGAAGTGTTGATTTTTGCCCGTCGGGCTGCCACTCAGGTTGGTGCAACTACTATGGACCGTCCTGAGTGGGTGGCTGTGCATCCGGACAACAAGCATGTGTTTTGTACACTGACGAATAATAAGAACCGTGGTAAAGAAGGGCAGCCCGTTGGGGGGCCGAATCCACGAGCTAAGAACAACTATGGTCAGATTCTGTGCTGGATGCCATTAAATGGTGATCACACCAGTGAAGGTTTTGTCTGGGATTTGTATCTGATTGCCGGCAACCCTTCGGTTCATAACGGTGACTTGTACGCCGGCAGCGACAATATCAATACCGGGAATATGTTTAACAGCCCGGATGGTATCGGGTTCGATAGCGCAGGCCGTTTGTGGATTCAGACCGACGGTAACTACTCGAACAAAGGCGATTTTGCCGGGCAGGGCAATAACCAGATGCTGTGCGGTGACCCTATGACGGGCGAAGTGCGCCGCTTCCTGACCGGACCGGTCGCTTGTGAAATTACAGGGCTGGCATTCTCGCCGGATAACAAAACCATGTTCGTGGGCGTTCAGCACCCAGGCGAAGAAGGTGCGCCATCGCATTTCCCTTACGGTGGTAACACCAAACCGCGCTCGACTATCATGATGATTACCCGGGAGGACGGGGGCGTGATTGGTGCCTGATGGCGCGTGATAGCGAAACATTAACAGCGTACTACTAACCAAAACGAAAATGGCCTCAGTAATGACTGGGGCCATTTTGTTTCAGGCTTTACTGTCTCTGATTACGGTTTAACACTGTAGTGATGATCAAAATGCGTTGTACGATGTCCTGTTATCTTGTCGTGGTTAATCAGGATAACTATGGTATAATCCGCCGCTAAATTTTCTTCCGGCTGTGAGCCAGATCACAAGCAATCAGCGGGAAATATTCTTGTTTTAGAGCGTTTTACCGGAGCAATACTTTGCACTTTAAAGATCTTGGTCTTGATCAGCGACTGTTGAAAAAATTGAATCATATGGCCTTCTCGCAGGCGACAGAAATCCAGCAGCAAGCGATTCCTGTTGCGATTGCTGGAAAAGATTTGCTGGCTTCCTCGAAAACCGGTTCCGGTAAAACTCTGGCATTTTTGCTGCCGGCCATGCAGCGCATGTACCGCGGTAAACCTTTTACCAAACGTGACCCGCGCGTGGTCATTCTGACACCGACCCGTGAGCTGGCAAAGCAGGTTTATGCACAGTTACGCACCCTGAATGCCGGTACACCTTATGACAGCACGCTGATCGTAGGTGGCGAGAACTTTAATGATCAGGTAAAAGCGCTGCGCAATGACCCAATGTTTGTGGTGGCAACACCTGGCCGTTTAGCGGACCATCTGGAGCACCGCAGCACGCACCTGAACGGTCTGGAAATGCTGATCATGGATGAAGCGGATCGCATGCTGGATCTGGGCTTTGCGCCGGAGTTGCGTAAAATTCACCAGGCCGCTGATCACAGACGCCGTCAGACCCTGATGTTTTCCGCCACATTAGATGATCCGGAAGTCATTGATATCGCATCTGAAATGCTGAATGAACCTAAGCGTATTGCTGTTGGTCATGCGGCTCAGGATCATGGTGATATTGAGCAACGCTTTATCTTGTGCGATCACCTGGATCACAAGCAGGCTATTTTGGATCGCTTGCTGGAGCAGGAAAATTATGACCAGGTCATTATTTTTACCGCGACACGCGAAGACACAAACCGCCTGACTGAGTTGCTCAATGAACGCAAACTCAAAGCGGTGGCCTTGAGCGGTAACCTGAATCAAACGCAACGTAACAACATCATGAGCCAGTTTGAGCGCAATGTTCACAAAATTCTGGTGACGACGGATATTGCATCGCGTGGTTTGGATATCAGTAAAGTCTCACACGTGATTAACTTTGACATGCCCAAGCATGCCGAAGAATATGTTCACCGTATCGGACGTACTGGCCGGGCCGGTAATAAAGGTGACGCGGTTTCGCTGGTGGGGCCGAAAGACTGGAAAAGCTTTAAGAATGTGGAAGCTTTCCTGCAGAAACAAATCAGTTTCACCGCCCTGGAAGGGCTGGAAGGTAAGTTTAAAGGGCTGAAACCTGCGCCTAAGAAAACTTATCAGCCGAAGAAAAATACCAAGGCGAAACCTCAGCAGGATAAAGCCAAAGCGGCGTCTAAACCGAAGAAGAAGCTGGATAAACGTTTCTATGACAACATGGCTGTCGGGGACAATGTCTTCATGCCGAAAAAGAGAAAACCGGCAGAGCCGTCAGCAGATGATGAATAACTGAAGAACAGAACTGAAGAAAAACAGGCCAGCTTTGCACTGGCCTGTTTTTTTATGCGTTAACTTTTTATGCGTTAACTTTTTATGTGTTAACCATGCGGTTTTGACAGGTGTTGAACAAGGGCTCTGACAAACCGGGCAGCTTCGCCCCCGGTGCAGGCTCTGTGATCAAAGGTCACTGACAATGGCATGGCTTTCACAGAAAGCGGTTTATTATCTTTCATCGCGAGTTTATCAATGAGCCGGCCGGCCCCTACAATGGCCACCTGTGGCGGAGTGACGACCGGCGTTGCATAAATGCCCGCAATCGCACCGAAGTTAGACAGTGTGATGGTGGCATGCTGAAACTCTTCCCGGCCTATTTTTCTGGCCCTGATACCTTCTGCTGTTTCGTCTATCCAGCGCCGGATGGCTTTGGGATTCAGACTGCCCGCATCCCTAAGTACCGGAACATACAGACCATGAGGACTGTCTACCGCGATACCAATATTGACTTTATGGTGTACGCAGCGCGTCATGGTTTCGGCATCAAACCAGGCATTCAAAGCCGATTCCTGTTCGCAGGCAGAAACGATGGCCTGAATAATACGAGTGGTGATGTCTTCGTCTTTCGGCCATTTGTCCAGCAGTGCTTCTTCTGTGATGGTAACCGCAGCGACCTGCTGATGAGCTTCTGTCATGCTGCCGACCATAGTCCGGCGAGCGCCTTTTAGCACTTCAGTGCCCGGCAGTTGCTGATCGCAGGCCCGGTAGACATCGGCTTCGACAATGACGCCATTGGGTCCGCTTCCGTTGATCTGCTTAAGGTTTACCCCCAGTTTCTGAGCCAGCAACCGAGCGGCAGGTAAGGCGCTGATCTGTTCTGATGATGGCTTTACCTGACTGCCAACCCAAAATTCATCAACGCTGACGCTCTGTGCATGGTGAGAGACGTTGCCCACCACAGTGGCGGCATCGGCACGCTGGCTTTTTTCAGATTGACTGACTTCTTTGACATTGGCATCGGTAGAATTTGTTTCGTCGATCTCCAGCAGCAGACTGCCAATAGAGATGACATCACCTTCATTACCGTGCCGGCTTACAATGGTGCCACTGTAGGGCGCAGGCACTTCAACTGTGGCTTTTGCTGTTTCAACGGTCAGCACGACCTGGTCGACTTCCACGGTATCACCGACACTGACATGCCATTCAATAATTTCAGATTCGGCGAGTCCTTCGCCCAGATCCGGCAAGGAAAACGTCTTCATTTCCACCCCTCCACAAGTTGTTTGGCCGCAATGACAATGTCGTCTTTATTAATCATGAAATACTCTTCATTACGGTAATAAGGCATGACAGTATCCATACCAGTGACCCGAATCGGTGGCGCTTTTAACAGGCACAAAGCCTTCTCAGAGACTTGCGCCAGCAACTCAGCACCGACACCGCAGGTTTTGCTGGCTTCATGCACCACCAGTAATCGACCGGTTTTTTCCAGCGAGGCAATAATGGTGTTGATGTCGATGGGTTTGATTGAGGCCAGATCAATAACTTCTGCTTCAATGCCCATTTTGGAGAGTTCGTTCACAGCCTCCAGGCTTTCGACAACGCAGGCCCCCCAGGTGACTAATGTCAAATCTCGTCCTTTACGCAGTGTGAAACAGGTATCCAGCGGAAGTGCTTCACCGTTGTCGATGACATCGGATTTCACTGTCCGGTAGATGCGTTTGGGTTCGAAGAACATAACAGGATCATTGCTGCGGATAGCCGCGAGCAGCAGGCCGTAGGCTCGTTTTGGCGATGAAGGGATAACTACTTTCAAACCCGGAGTATGGGCAAAAATTGCTTCAACACTTTCGGAGTGGTGCTCCGGGGCATGAATCCCGCCTCCGAAGGGAGCGCGGAAAACGGCCGGGCAGGTGAGCCGGCCACGGGTACGGTTACGCCAGCGGGCCGCATGGCAAATCAGGTGTTCAAGCGCAGGAAAGACAAAGCCCTGAAACTGGAACTCAGCAACCGGGCGAAGCCCCTGGCTTGCCATTCCTATGGTGACACCGCCGATCAGAGATTCAGCAAGCGGGGTGTCAATCACACGCTTTAAACCAAATTCTTGCTTCAGGCCAACAGTGGCACGAAATACACCGCCGTTATCCCCCACATCTTCACCCAGTATGACCACATTAGGATCCCTGGCCATTTCGTGATGCAGAGCGAGGTTGACGGCTTCCAGCATGGTAATCTCAGCCATGGCGGCCTCCCTGCATGCGCATTGCTTTATTGATAATGGCATCCCGTTGGGGGTGCATGTCATCAGTCGGTTGTTCATACAGATAATCGAAAGCAGACTCAGGGGGCTGAGGAGCAATGGCAAGATAGCGCTCTACGGCTTCTTCCACGACTTTACGGCAGTGAGCCAGCCAGTGTTTTTCATCGTCTTCAGACCAGGCGCTTTGCGACACGAGAAACGCTTTCAGGCGTTTTACCGGCTCATACTGCCAGGCTTGCTGCAGCTCATCTTCACTCCGGTAGCGGCTGGCATCATCAGCTGTTGTGTGATCACCTAAGCGATAACTGACGGCTTCAATTAAGGTCGCACCTTTGCCTTTTCGCGCTCGGTCCAGACTTTTCATAATGATGTCATACATGGCGATGATGTCATTACCGTCGACGGTGATGCCGGGGATGCCAGCGCCTTTGGCTTTATCGGACAGAAACTCGGCGCCGCACTGTAACTTGCGTGGCACAGAGATCGCCCACTGGTTATTGTTGATGACAAACACCAAAGGGATGTTCCAGGCACCGGCGCAATTGATGGATTCCAAGAAATCCCCTTTCGATGTCGCGCCATCACCACAGGTGACCAGTGCAGCATGATGGCCGCCCTGGATTTTCAGTGCGGCTGCAACGCCAACAGCATGCGTGCATTGCGTGGCAATAGGCACACAAAAAGGAAGATCCCGGCAGGGTTGATCGTTAAACGCAAAATCACTGCCTCGCTCGTCACCACCCCAGTATTGGAGATTTTTTTCCATTGCTATTCCGCGCGCCCACATTGCAGGCATGTCGCGGTAGTAAGGCACAAAGACATCGTCTTGCCTGAGGGCGCGGCCAACAGCAATACCTATGGCCTCGGATCCTAAATGGGATGGGTAGGTCCCAAGTTTACCTGTACGCTGAAGCGCGACAGCTTTGTTGTCGTAAACTCTGGTCAGCACCATGTCCCGGTAAAAGCCTTGCAGCGTCGGGATATCCGCCCATGCCGGCAGAGGCGAGAGCAGTTGCCCCTGAAAATCTAAGTACCGGTGCATGCTTGTGGCTTGAACATTCATATCAAGCTCCTTCTGTCACTGCCCGAAACCATTAGGGCAGAAAAGTCACTATTGTTAATTGTGTATTGCTAACCCTGGCTATCCCATTCATCCTTGGCGTTGCAATTAGTTTCGCTGCAACCTGGCATTTTTGGGTATAGTAGGTGCTTTACATACATGGAGTGGCGAACACTTCTAATTGTAATCAAAGTGTTAAAAAATGCGTTGGTAGCGCATTGCCAACATAGTAAAGAATTCGGTACAGCAGGTGATTTTCCAGTGTTAAATGCTGTATTTTTATGGGTGTTAGGGAGATGTTTGGATGAAGTTGATTGGAATCGCCAGACGTAAAGCGTCACGTGCTGTTATGGAAGAATTAAATCAAGTCAATGTAAGCTGTGAAAACGGTGTGGAAGATGACTTTCGTGGTAAACCCGGCAAGCGACAGGTGACAGTATTGTCCCTTGATTCCTGGCAAGATGCCTGTGATGAAGTGGGGGAGACATTGCCCTGGACCATCCGCCGAGCCAATCTGCTGGTGGAAGGGATACGCTTTTCCGAGCGCAATGTCGGCGATATCATCGCGATTGGTAGCTTGCAGCTTCAAATTACACGAGAAACCGATCCCTGCCCCCGTATGGATGAGCAATTTCAGGGAATGACTCAGGCACTCAGGCCGGAATGGCGCGGCGGAGTATGCTGTCGCGTGTTGTCTGACGGCGATATTCAACTGGGGAACAGTGTGCAGCTCGTTACTCAGGTTGAGCCCTAGGTTTCTCGGGCGTCGGTTTCTGTGTCATAGATTTCACAGACATAGTTTTCACAGACATAGTTTTCTCAATAGATAACAAGATGTCTCAGTGCTAAGAAATCGCGGTCTTTGGGCGTGTTGAACAGGGTATTTCAGGCATACTTTTCTATATATGAAGGGCAGCAATGTGCTGACGCTGCCCGGATTCAGGAACGGGAAGTGTGAGAAATGAAGTTGTATTTTATTGTCTTTATTGCCTGCTTTACTGCATCTGCCTGTTCGTCCCAACGCGGCAGTGATAATGTCTATGCCCAGCAAGAGAGATATGTGCAGCAGGCATGTTACAGCCATTCAGCGATAGACAGCTACGCAGAGAACTTCAACCTATTCCTGACTGAGCGCAAAAAGGAATTAAAAGTTCTTCGCCCAGAGTTAAGTTCGGAGAATTACCGGCAGCTGGATACAGCGTTGAATCATTTTGCCGACTATTGGAAAACGCTGAACGATGAGAGGGATCTTGCGTGTGAAGAGCAGGCGGCCTGCGAGTTCATGCAGCTGAAATCGCCCCAGATAAAAGTAGCCGATTCTGAAATGTGTGACGGTACAAAGTTCATGTACAGTGTCAGCCGGGCCAAGATCATCTCATTTTTTAGTGATATTGAACGGCTTCAGTTGCAGCGCACTGATTTTTGAGTTTGCTGGCAGAAGCTGCGACTTGTCCCACTCTGTGATATTGAGTTAAGTTAACGGGGCTGGCTCTTGCCGTTATCCTGGTTTTTTATAAGTTGTGGTATACTGGCGGAAATTTGTATCAGACGGCCTGTCTGAACAACAAAGAACAGGCCGGAAAATAGGAAAAACATGCCAAGTTTTACTGTGAGCTGTCCGCATTGTCAGAAGGCAGTGTCTCTGCAGACCACGTCATTATCCAATACCGTTTCTTGTTCGCATTGTTCTAAAGCTGTATTGGATGGCAGCCCGGTTGAGGCCGACAGTAAGAACTTTGCTATGCTGATTCAAAGTCCCAAACCTGTGATAGTGACGTTTTGGGGTAATAATTGTGCTCCCTGTCAGGCATTTAAGCCAGTGGTTGAGCAAGTCGCTAAACAGAAAAAGCAATACCGTTTTGTCAGGGTGAATGTTAACCAGCATCCGGATCTGGCAAAGCGCTACAGAGTAAGAGGTGTTCCGACTGTTCTGGTTTTCAGAAAAGGGCGCCAGCAGGCTACCTTGAACACCGCATTACGAAAACCTGCGTTTTTGCAATGGCTTGAAGATGCACTTGAATGAGGGCATGTCACCAAAGCGAGTTTCGCAGGTTCATTAAATCGTCATGCTTCAATGGTTGACTGTCAATAGGTCAACAGTTTAAAGCTGATACTGATATCAACACTTTGGGAAAAAATGAGGAGGAATTTATGGCTATCAGCCGTAAAATTAGTAAGGAACGTCTGGCACTGAAAATGTCTCTTGCCGGTACGGTCCTGCTTGCCACTATGGGTATAGGTTATGGGCTGTATGTGGGATCTAGTGCGATTCTGCTCGACGGTATGTTCTCTTTTCTGAGTATGGGTATGACAGGCCTGAGTCTGTATACCGCCTACCTGGTCTCAAGACCGGACGATAACCACTTCCAGTTTGGTTACGCCCACATCGAACCTTTGATCAATGTCGTCAATGGCTTGCTCATCTTGGTAACCTGTTTGTTTGCACTCGTTAGTGGTGTGCAAACCATTGTCAACGGTGGCCATGAAGTTGTGTTGGAACATGCAATGGTATACGCAGTGTTGTCTACCATCAGTTGTTTTGGCATCTATTTCACGGAAACTCACATTGCCCGTAAGGTAGACTCCGAACTTGTTCGGGTCGACTCACAGGAATGGTTGGTCGATGGCATCTTGAGTGCCGCAATTTTAGTTGGTTTTATGCTGGTCATGGTTTTCGACAAAATAGGCTATTCACATTGGAATGCTTATGTCGATCCCATTCTTGTGTCTGCAATGGCGATTGCTGCGTCGGTCCTGCCGATTAAGGTGTTACGCCGTAACCTGCGCGAGGTGCTTTTGGTCGCTCCGCATGACCAGGTGCAGAACCGGGTGGATACCGTGATTGAAGATCTGTCTAAACAGTATAACTTCGATGACTATACTCACCATTTCGCTAAAACAGGCCGTCAGTACGATCTGGAAATCAACATCCTTGTAAAAGACGATAAGTACTGGACCACAAAACGCCAGGACAAGATTCGTCAATTATTGTGGGATAAATTGAAAGGCGAGCTGGGTGATACATGGCTGTCTGTTACCTTTACCGGTCAAAAACGCTGGCTGTAATGCATCAGGCAGGTAGATAAATGAAATGCGGTCCACTCGGGCCGCATTTTTTATTAGTTAAACTTATATCAAAATCAAAGAATAGTAAGGCAAATTTTGCTGGAACTTTGTGCAAATAAAGCGCAGAATACGCGTGGCTAAAAATTAGTCGCCGGAATGTTATAGCAAACTTTCAGTTGGAAAGCCGGATTTGAACCTTTTTCTCAGTATGCTATTGATACTGGGTCCCTTTCGGATGTGCTGCCTGAACTGATAACCGCCAAACCGGAGACGGAAAAACTACTTTTATGTAGATTTTAGCTGCTCTGTTTATTTTTTCTTGGCTGGTCGTTTAAGACTGCAGTGATTATCTGAATTTGGGGAAAGTTATGTTCGAGACACTACTGGTTATGGCGTTTATTGTTGGCGGGATTGTGGTTGTATTAAAAGAAAAGAAAACCTGCAAGAACATTAACTACTCCAGTAAATCACTGTAAGTCAGCACAGAGATTCACTAGCACATGGCGGCATAAGCGCGCCTCATTACACATCAATCCCTGAGCACTGCTCGGGGATTTTTTTTTTACATTTTATCAGGCAAAAAAAGCAGGCGATGAACGGTACGGAAATTCACCTGTTTGGTTTCCAATGTCTGCCAGTGAGAAGCTCCGGGCTGGTAAGTGTGGGCATGCAGACCAAAAGTGAAACACTGGAGTTTATGTAATGAAGTGTTTTCGATATTATTGCCATGAATGCAAACTTTTACTTTTCATAAACATCAAGGATAAGTCGAGATGGCAGCTAGTTCTCGAAAAACGACAAAGGGAGAGCTTACCCGACAAAAAATCATTGAAGCAACATTGGATTTGATTGCGACGACAGGCTTAAACAGCTTGTCACACCGGAATATTGCCAATGCTGCTCAGGTTCGGTTATCACTTACCAGTTATTACTTTGAAAGCATGGATCATTTGATCCTGAGTGCATTTGAAGAATTTGCCAGACGAGAAGTGAAACAGATTCAATGGATTCAGGAGCAAGTGGACACGATACTCAGAGAATACCTGGCAAAGGGAGCCACCGAGGATCGTGAATCATGTGTTCTGCAGCTAACCGAATTGTTAACACAGTACATTTCGACGGAGTTGACAGATGAGACGCGCAGAAAGCAGCTGACAATTCGCTGCCATTTCCTGTTTGCTCTCGGGCAGTCTGAGATGCTGGTCAAGCGAGTCAGTGAGTATAAATTACAAGTGCTGAGCCTGATCAAAAAGACGGCTGAACTGATAGGCAGTCCGTATCCGGAAATTGATGCCAATCTGGTCATTTTTACCTTCAGGGAGTTTGAGTTTGCTTTGGTCAGTGGTGATCAAAACTTCAATCAGGAAATTGTTTCTAAAACCCTAAAGCGATTATTGTCGACACTTATTGCTACTGAATAACTCTAACTTTTGAACTGATTTTTTCATTTCCTTTACCTTCTTCTTTTTCGTAGCTTGACCTATAACAGCCGCTGTGTGTGTGACAACACAGCGGCTTCTTCGCTGAACTCCGCATTGTTACTGGCTTCATCAATCTGAATTGTTTGAATCATAGTCACATCTCGTTGAGATGATTTTGTGATCAATCAGTATTTATTTAAAATAATCGGACGTATGACCTATTTTGTGTGGACGTTCAGCTTTGATTCAGATAACCTCATTTCGAAACAAAATAATAACGAAGTGTTAACAATATTGTTGAGAACTTCGAAGATGAAACGACAACGGATGTCTCGTCTCACCGGAAATAGATAGCAGGGGTTGTTGCTAACCGTTTTTGCTGATGACTGTCTTAAGAGCAGTTCAAGCGGGTTTGCAATAGGGGGGAAAACCCTTGTTATCACACAGTGGTGAGACGGGTTCACATGTAGAGGTATTCGAACAATGAAGCTGAAGTATCAATCATTACTCGTCGCAATTTTGTCAGCAACGAGCTTTTATTCTCATGGTGCGGCCTATGAGTTTGGACGCTATAGCTACAGTAATTTGTACAGCCCCGATGATAAGGTGGCGGCGTCGTATTCCTATTTTAACTACGACATTCAGGGTAATCACCCTACCTTTGGTAACACTGGTGATATTTTCAATGATACTCACTATGTCCAGGGTGCAGTGAATTACTTTTTTACTGATAAGTTCTCAGGAAATGCGCAGTATTATCTTTCAAATAATATTGATACTCAGCACACAGGCGGTTTTTGGCAGGGTTCCAGCGCTAACGTAAAAACCCGCACCCTAGCCTTAACGGGCAAGTACCAAATTACCCCTTCATTTTCAGCTTTTGCTGGCCCTACCATCAATCAGACTGAAATTAATGCGAAATTTAACACCAACATGAATGGTGGTTTTGGTGGTTTAGATTTGGATCTGGGTGATGACATAGGTTTCGGTTATACAGTGGGTGCGTCTTACCACATCCCTAAAATCGCGTTACGCGCTACTGTAGCGTATCAGTCAGCGGTTGAGCACTCGTTTGATACGACCGAATCCGGTGCCTTAATTGTGAATAAAACAGGGGGTAAGGCAAGCTCAGTATCAAGCCAGGCGGAAATTGAACTACCAGAAACCATAGATTTTGATTTCCAGACGGGGGTTGCCGAGAATACATTACTGACTTTTTCTGCTCACTGGCGCAGATGGAGCGAGCATGTGATAAAAACTCAGGTGCGCGGAGAAGTCGTTACCTTTGATCGCGACAGTGTCACTTATGCGCTGGGACTGGCTCGCCAGTTTACGCCATCCTTTGGTGGTGGTATCGAACTGAATTATGCCGAAGGAGCCGGTGAGGGTAATCTGAATCCTCTGGCGCCAGGAAACGGTGCAAAGGGTGTGCAGGTAGGAGGCAAGTATTCCTTTGGCAACACCTCGCTGTTTGGGGCTGCTCAGTACAAAATGGTCAAAGACGGTAAAGATATTTCCGGCACTATCTATCAAGATAACAGCCTTTATGGCCTGACAGTCGGGGTTGAACACAAGTTTTAACTCAGCGGCATGTCCTGTCTCGATAACAACGCCCGGTCTTCCGGGCGTTTGTGTTCAGGTAAGCTGAATGGGACGCCAGACAGTTAAAAAAACCACTAGTGCGATTTTTCCTGCCATTCTTGTTGCAGTCGGCGAATGGCTTCAGAGCGCTGCTTCCATTCAGCCGTTCTTACCATCTCTGCATACTGTGCAAATGGCTTTTTGAGTAAGTTATTAAGCACGGGAGCCTGGGTTTGCGGCAATGCTTCAAGTGCCTCGATTGCTCCGCTGCGGTTATTACATAACATCACCATATCGCAGCCAGCTTGCAGAGAAGCAACAGCACGATCGCCGTAGGAGCCCAGTACATCAGCACCTTTCATGTTCAGATCATCTGAAAAGACAACCCCTTTAAAATTAAGCTGTTGCCGAAGCACCTTCTTTAACCAGTATTCAGAGCCGCTGGCGGGTTTATCGTCGTAGGAAGGATAAATCACATGGGCTGGCATCATGGCATCAAGTAATTGTTCCTCGATTAATGCTTTGAATACCGACATATCACGAACGGCAATATCATTGCGCTGATCAACAGGGGTTTCATGATGCGAATCTGCGATAACGCCACCGTGTCCGGGGAAATGTTTACCTGTTGCCGCCATTCCCGCCTCTTTCATACCGCGTATAAACTCACTGGCAAATTGAATGATTTGTTCGGGCTGATCTGAAAACGCACGGTCTCCAATGGCTTTACAGTCAAAGCCGATATCCAATACAGGTGCCAGGCTGAGATCGATATCCATAGCCAGTAATTCCGCGGCCATCAACCAGCCCCCCTGACGGGCAAGTTTGACTCCATTGTCGGCCGTTGCAAATGCCCGGGCAGGAGGCAGTAAAGTAAAACCCTCACGAAAGCGTTGGACTCGTCCGCCTTCCTGATCCACCGCAATGATCAAAGGACGTTTTGCTGCCTGACGAATGGATTGTGTCAGAGCAAACAGTTGCTCTCTGTCGTGGTAGTTGCGGGCGAAAAAAATGACTCCGCCTACTGTGGGGTGTTGAAGAATTTCACGCTCTTCGGCATCAAGTTCGAAACCTGACACATCTAGCATTAAAGGCCCCATGGTGGCACTCCGTTTTGACTGCATCTCAGAAGAAACATAGGTTTTAGAAAGCATTAAGTTATCACAAGCTGATCAGACTCAAAACAGCATTTTGCTGATTGAATCTGGCGTCAGTTAGCTGATTACTGTGTCATTGTTCACTGTATAAAACATTGTGTTTCATTTATTTCATTTGATGTGTGATTTGTGTCAATTTATTGGGCGGGCAGAGTGATTAGACTTCTTCCTTCATCGCATCGAAGATATCAAGTTAGCGTTTTCAGAGGTCTTAACATGTCAGCATTAATCGCTATAGCAATTACAACCGGTTTGTTATCTGGTCTGTGGGGCTGGGTAGCTGTTTCACTTGGCTTGTTGAGCTGGGGCGGATTTCTGGGGTGTACCACCTATTTTGCGGCACCTCAGGATGGCTTAAAGGGCATGGGCATCAGTATGGCGACCAATTTGAGTGGTGTCGCCTGGGCAATGCTGATCATTCACGGCTCAACATGGATAGGAATGGAGCTGTTCGGCTATATTGCAACCGGCATTGTTTCATTTCTGATGTGTGTACAGGCAAAGCGCGAGTGGCTGAGCTTTATTCCGGGGACATTTATCGGCTGTTGTGCGACATTTGCTGCCGCGGGTAACTGGCAACTGGTTATCCCTTCGCTAATGCTCGGCGTAGTATTTGGTTATGCGATGAAAACATCTGGTTTGTGGCTGAAGGCGCAAAGTGAAAAACGCGCGCAGAAGGCAGCGTTTAAGTCTGAACTTGCACCCGCCGCTGCCTCTACAAAATAAACGGTTACAGTGAGGGAAGTACCTCACCCTTGTGCTGCTGACAAAAAGCAGAAAGTGATGCAGAAGTCCTTCCTTTTTTGACCAGAATACAGACGCGGACAGCCTGGCTGAGCAGGGCATCCGCTTTTTGCAACAGATTCTCCTCACTGCAAGCTTCACGATCAGCATCTCTGCGGCAAAGATCAATGAAACCAGCCTGACTCTCTTCATCGGTGTAAAGCACCATTTCGGCCTGCTGCATCAGTCGCAACGCTTTCAATGTCAGCATTTCAACATCTGTGCCTGTCTCTATAATGCATACCGTCCCTGTTGCCTGATTGTCTTGAGCCAGTAGCTGGACAAAAGCCGCTTCAAGCACCTCAACAGACTGGGCATTTTCTACCTGAGGCAAGCGGAAGAATAGCTCCCAAAAGTGTCTTCGTTTATCGACGGTATCGTAATGTTGTTTCAGGCGGTTTCTTTGTTTTCCAGCGAAATCTGCCAGAAGAGACAAGTTTTGCGCGAGCTGGGTTTCCAGCTTTTCTCTGAGGTAACGTACGAGTACCGGTGAAGCGCCACCACTGGATATGGCCACCTGAATGGGGGAGCGATCTATCATGGATGGGGTAATAAAATCGCAATGGGCAGGATCGTCGACGGCATTGACCCAAATTTTCTTCTGTTGGGCATCATGAAAGATACGCTTATTCAGTTCGCGATCATCCGTCGTTGTCCACACCTGATAATAGCCCCCCAGACTTCCCGGCTGGTAAGACTCTGCCAGCCAGCGCAGTTTTTGCTGGCTGGCCAGCTTTTGTAATGCAGGATGCAGGCGTGGTGATATCAGTGTGATTGCTGCTCCGGCCCGTAATAGAAGATCGACTTTACGGCAGGCCACTTCTCCGCCACCTATGACCAGTACAGGTTTGTTGTGTAATTGGGTGAAGACCGGAAAATAGTCCATATTCGCGTCCTTGCAATAAATCAGAAAAGTGCGGGCACCGAGTTCAGGGACATTAACCCGATGAACAATCGGATTCAAGTTCAGCCTGCTTCTGTTTGTTGTGGCAAGTGGCTGGATTACAGAGAAAAAGGTTTAGTCTGGTCGTATTACCTGCTATCACTATCACAATATAAGGTTGATAACTGAAATGGCTGTGATGAATATGGTTATCTGGTTTTAATACAAACAGCTGAAATTCATAGGGATAGGTGATTAGGGTATGACAAAGAATTCATTACCGTCGTCTGTTGTCAGTGCTGACTGGTTGCTGGAACATGCCGATGCGGAAAATATCGTGATACTGGATGCGAGCTGGTTTATGCCGGGCAGTGGCCGTGATGCCAGGGCAGAGTGGGAGAGTGAACGCATTCCAGGTGCTGTTTATTTCGATTTTGATAAAGAGATATGCGATAAGGACTCCAGCCTGCCGCATATGTTGCCCGGTGCAGAGCAGTTTGCCAGCCAAGTGGCGGAATTAGGTATCAGCAACAAAGACACTCTCGTTGTTTATGATTCTCACGGACTGTTCTCATCACCGCGCGTGTGGTGGATGTTTAAAGTGATGGGGCATGACAAGGTCGCGGTGCTGGATGGCGGATTGCCCGCCTGGAAAGCGGCCGGAGGCTCGGTAGAATCAGGTGCTGTTACTGAAGTGTCTGAAAAAGGGCAATTTTCTGCCAAGTTCAGATCTGAATGGGTGATGGATGCCCAGACATTGGTGGAAAAATTAACCGACCCTCAGGTTGTGGTGCTGGATGCACGCCCTGCAGCACGTTTTTATGCCCAGCAGCCAGAGCCGAGAGAAGGCATACGCAGTGGTCATATGCCGAATGCCAAGAGCCTCCCGTTTGGTCAGTTGGTGAAAGACGGCAGGTTAGTGCCGCAATCAATACTGAAACAACGTTTTGATGCGTTTTCAGAACACGATCAGCAGCTGATTTTCAGTTGTGGATCCGGGGTAACGGCGTGTATTCTCGCCCTTGCAGCTGATGTAGCCGGCCGGAAAAATCTGACTGTCTATGACGGTTCCTGGACGGAATGGGGCGCAGGCATGAAATACCCTGTGGTATCCTGATCGAGCTGTGGCTTACCTGAGTGATCAGGTAAGCCAGAGAGTGTGTATTGGTTAATGCACAACGGGAATGTAACCGCGATCATGCAGTAATTTCTGGCTGGTTTCAGACAGGAGATAATTGAGGAAGTCACGACCATCTGATGTGAGCTTTTTGCTTTTATAAAGCATGATGAAAGGGCGGGAGATTTGATACTGGCCCGACTCCAGGTTGGTCAGGCTGGGTGAAACACCTTCGAAATCCAGCGGTTTTACTGAATCATCAACAGAGCCGAGCGACATATAGCCAATGGCGTGCTTGTTTCTGGCAATCAGGCTTTTCACCATGCCATTGGTGTTAACCACCAGAGCTTTCGCATTGATATCAGAGACGCTTTTATCTCCGATAGTACGTGTCAGACCCATAAAATCTTCAAAAGAAAATCGTGAACCGGAAGCGTTCTCTCTGCTGACAACCGCTATGGGGAGGTCATCGCCACCGACTTGTTTCCAGTTGGTAATTTTCCCCTGATAAATACCCATAACCTGTTCTTTGCTCAGGGTGTCAATCGGGTTGTTCTTGTTGACCACCAGTGCGATACCATCATGAGCAATTAATGTGGTCGATACATCCGGACGTATTTCGTCGTCATTCAGAAATCGCGAACTCATTCCAAGCTCAGCAGCCTCTTGTTTGACTGCCGAAATACCAGCAGATGACCCAGTCCCTTGCACAGCAATGGAAGCATCAGAATGTTGCTGCTCATATTGTTCAGCTAATACTTCAAGTATATGACTGACAGATGTCGAACCGGATACGGTAACGGTTTTGGCATTAGCCTGAATGGGTAACAGGGTGATAACGGCCAATAAAGAAGCCAGGCGAAGCAACATTGCGTCTCTCCAAATTTGAACTACGGGGGTAGCCGCTATGGTATGACGAGGATATGACAGAATTGTGAATCTGAACTGAAGTTACTCGACACGACTTTTTTGTTCTTTTTCCTGATACATGGCGTTATCTGCTTTAGCGAGCAGTAAGTCCGGATCACTGAGATTACCAGGATGAAACGGGACAAGGCCGACACTGATACCTAATTTGAACGTATCTCTAAGCGCTTGAGTTTGTTCATAGAGCTGATCAAGCCATTCCTGGCTTTGATATTGGTCTTCACTGGGCAACAGAACAATGAATTCATCACCGCCTATGCGGTAGACCTGACTGCCGGTAGGTGAATGCCTGAAGATAATGTTAGCTATTTCAATCAGCACCAGATCTCCCTGGCGATGACCAAGACGGTCATTAACCTGTTTGAAGTTGTCTATATCAATGTAAGCCATAATGCCGCGATTAAGGTTAATCGCCATGTGATCAAATCGTCTGAAAAGTGAGCGTCTGTTCTGCAGCCTGGTCAGATCGTCTTGCAATGCCTGCCGGCTGAGTTCCAGCTCCAGTTGACGGGATTTAGCAATTTGCTGCCTGAGTTTTTGTATTAACTCGCGGCGTTGATGCAAGAGTTTAATGAAGCAGAAACACAGTAAAAAAACACCAATATTGCTGAACACATCATCGGTGCGTGTCAGCAACCAATGATTGGCAAGTTCCGGAATGTCATCAAGAAGATCGGCAATTACACCAATCCCGTAGGTACAGGCAGACAGAAGTAATAAAAACTTCATTTCTTTACTGGCGACTTCGCGGACCAGCAGGATAATCAGCACCAGTGTCAGGCTTGAAGTAACGGCATCCAGGTTACCTTGCATGGGGATAAAGGTGGTTATCAGTACCCCAAAACATACAAAAATTGTCAGCCCGACAGGCAATTGAGAGATCTTCTTCATAATTGACTAAAATATTATCACGATGATTTGTGTTGAGATAGCGCTATGTAGTAACAAATCGAGACATAGTCCGCATCCCGAAGCCTGCAGCGCAATCCATTACACTCTGTGATCTTGTGCTCATCCTGAATGCATCAAAAATGAAATCAATGATTGATCTATGTTGGTTGCCTACCCAGTTTGATATACCCTGTTTGTAACAAATTATGTATATTAACATACTTGTAACAATGTGTTTTTTACGGCTATTCTGTGGCTAGAATGAGATTTTTCAGCGCCACCCATTTCATTGCTACATCAGACCTTTTTGCCTCGAGGAAATGACCAATATGCTATCTATGGCGGCCAATAGTTTACCCAATAAAGCGCTGCTTGCTGAGCGGGTAGAGAAACTTATCCAGGCTCTGTCAAACGGGGTCTATGAAAGAGAGCATACCATTCGACTCTGTCTGTTGGCGGCACTGTCTGGTGAGAGTGTCTTCCTGCTTGGCCCTCCCGGAATAGCAAAGAGCCTGATTGCTAAGCGACTGATCGAAGCCTTTGATGGCAGCCGCTTCTTTGATTATCTGATGACGCGGTTTTCGACCCCGGAAGAAGTGTTCGGGCCTTTATCGATTCAGGAGCTCAAAGACCACGGTAAATATGTTCGTTTGGTTGATGGCTACTTACCCACAGCCGAAGTCGTTTTCCTGGATGAAATCTGGAAAGCGGGTCCTGCCATTTTGAATACGTTACTGACTGTCGTTAACGAGCGGACGTTTAAAAATGGTCAGGACACACTGAACGTACCAATGCGTTTGCTGATTACGGCATCCAACGAATTACCGGATGAAGACAGCGGTCTGGAAGCGTTGTACGACCGTATGCTGGTTCGTGTGTTCGTTAATCGCATACAGGAAAAACAAAATTTCAAAGCCATGTTGCTGGGCGAAGGCCCTGAGATGGCGAGTTTGCCCGCTGAGCTGAAAATTAAAGAAGAAGAATATCAGCAATGGCAGGCATTGATCGATCATATCCAGCTTGATGAGGCGACATTCGAAACCATTTATCAGCTGAAATCCATGATCGAGGAGAAAGTCGAATCGGGCAGCAGCGAGCTTTACATCTCAGACCGGCGATGGAAAAAATCGGTAAGGCTGCTCAAAGCCAGTGCTTTCTTCAATGGCCGGGACAGTATCAATCCGCTTGATTTGCTGTTGCTGCAGGAGTGTTTGTGGCACAGCCCGGAATCCCGACAGGATATCCGGGAGATCTTACGCGACTTTGCCGTTAACCAAGTCTTCGGACAGCAAGCCGCCACTCAGCAGGCCGATACGGCGCAGCATCAGATAGAGGAAGTCCACCAGGCGGTTGCCAGCAAGCTTAGTGTGGCATTCGGGCATGACACGCTGATGGGCAAGGAAAGATACAAGTACGATTTTTCCGGCGCCAAGCGGTATACGGTCAACAACAATCCGCGCATGATCAAACTGGTGATGCTGCAGCATAATCCTTCTGTTTCTGAACAGGAAACCGGCGATAGCCGCTGGGTGTATGTGGATGGTGATGAATTCGAGAAAAAGATCAAAGTAGGACAATGCGATATCTATGGCTTTGTTAATAAGAATACGCATTTATGCCGGCTGCATTTTGAGATTGATGCCACAGATCGCCTGGTGATCAAAGATATTGCTAACCGGAATGTGCTGGTCGGCATGGCCGGAGATTACGGCGTCAGCCAGGAACAGCTGGTTGGCTGGCAGCAAAAAGTCGAGCAAGCAACGGATGCCATCAGTGAGGCGGCTCATTTATTGAAACTGGCACGGAGCCGCTTTCACGGGGCATTACCGCACAACTTCGTTGACCCTGAATTTCCGGTGCTGATTGAACAAAGTCTGGCGACTGCAAGTGATGAAATTGCGACAATTCAGCGGCATTTGGACAAAAGTGCTATGCGGTTAACCCGCCTGACCGAATACTTCGCATAGCTGGGAGGAGACAATGCCAGTCACCGAAGGTATTAACCTGGCTCTGATGCTGACAGAGTCGGGTATCATTGAAAATGCAGTGAACGAACTGATGACCCGGCCACAGCTGATGATGGCAGCGGACTCCAGTCCGGGAATTAAGTCGTCTATGAAGCTGCAGGTCAGTAAGTGGCGCAGCTATGTGCAGCATCGCATCGCAAAAGTGGATGTGGCCGAGCGGTTCAGTCAGGAGCTGGCTTTATATCAAAAGGTTCGGCAATGGTCTGCGGACACTTTTATGGACAATGCAGAGCAGGTGGTCAGTGAGCTTGAAACGACGTCCGGTTTTTATTTTAAAGCGCGCCGATTGCTTGACCATGATCAGAAGAAACATAACCCTATGTTTCACAGCTACTTTTGTCATCAGTGGTATGAACATTTGCAAGTAGCACTCAAGAAAGCGCAGGAATCTGAGTTAGAGCATCATAAAGAAGCACTGTTGAAAGACCTGTATCAGCGCATTGAAACCATGCAGCAAATGGAAAAAGTCGATGAAGCAGGCGATGAAAAACGCGCTGGCCGGCTTTGGGATATGGCGAAAGCCAAACTGACCAAAACGGATGTGGAACGTTTAAAATCTATCGCAAGATTTCTTCAAAAAAATAATGAAATTCAGGAGATTGCTGACAAGTTAGGCCGAATGGCTAACGCGGTCGATGATCCGAATCAGGCCAGGGTTCAGACGGAAGAGCTGAAAATGGTCGAAGAAAAGAGTGACAACGTCACTGATGATATTGTAGGTGTGCATCCCAGCGATGATCTGGCGCGTTTACTGCCTAACGAGGCGATGTTTCTTGCCTATCCTGAGCTGGAGGTGGTGTTCTACAAGCACCTTGTTGATAAGCGTTTAATGAATTACAGAATGCAGGGTGCCCAGCGCAAACTGCGCAAAGTGAAAGCCTACAGGAAGCAAAGTAAGCAGGTTGAACAGGACAAAGGGCCGTTTATAGTTTGCATTGATGCTTCTGGTTCAATGTCCGGTTATCCAGAGCAGTGCGCGAAAGCGTTGGCTTACGGATTGATGCAGATTGCACTTGCCGATGACAGAGACTGTTATGTCATGCTGTTTTCTACCCAGCACATCACGTATGAGCTGACCCGGCAGGATGGCTTAAGTGAAGTGTTAAATTTCCTTTCTTATTCTTTTCATGGCGGCACAGATTTAACGCCTGTGTTGGATCAGTCTTTGATGCTGATGAGTGGCGATAAGTATAAAAATGCGGATCTCATTGTGCTGTCCGATTTTATTGCGCCGTCGCAATCGCCGGAGATGCAGGAGCGTGTGGCAAAACTGAAACAGCATAAGAATCGTTTCCATGCCGTTTGTCTGTCACGGTACGGCAACCCGGCTTTGATGGACATGTTTGATACGCACTGGTCTCACCATCCCTCGGCGCTTGGCCGACTTTTCTCTCGTCATATTCCCTGAGTTGCCAGCCGCTGTGCAGGCTGTCATGGCTCTGCACGGCTATCAATCCTACACCGAATTCTGTGCGCTATGCTTAAGGTGGTGGATAACCAACGCCTAAGAGTTCAGGTTTTCCTATCTGGTTCAGTCTGGTACACCTACTGGGAGCATGCGTCATGAAGCTGTTTTCCATTCTGACATTATGGCTGGCTGCGCTTTGGCCAATGTGTTCTCAGGCATCCGATGTATGGTTAATTGATATCAACGGCGGGATCGGACCTGCCGTCAGTGATTTTGTATCGCGTGAAATTAACCAGGCCCATGAAGAACAGGCTGCACTTATCGTGCTCAAAATGGACACACCTGGCGGTTTAGATACCTCTATGCGGGAAATCATCCGCGCTATCACAACATCTCCGGTTGCAGTGGCCACCTGGGTTGGCCCCTCAGGAGCCAGAGCGGCAAGCGCCGGGACGTATATTCTCTATGCCAGTCATATTGCTGCGATGGCACCGGGTACAAACCTCGGTGCCGCTACCCCTGTGTCCCTGACAGGCGGATCGCCAGGCGGGAAAAAAGACAATCCTTTTGATGACTCAGACGAGCAGGAATCGGCTGGGAAAGATGACGCAGCTCAACAATCAGAGCAAGGAACACAGCCAAGTGAGGAAGTAAAAGCTGAAACAGCGATGGAGAAGAAAGTGATTAATGATGCCGCAGCGTATATCACCAGCCTGGCTAAATTGCATGGCAGAAATGAAGTCTGGGCAGAGAAAGCGGTGCGGGAAGCGGCAAGCTTGGATGCCGAAGGGGCATTGAAAGAAAATGTCATCGATTTTATGGCCACAGATCTCGATGATCTGGTTAATCAGATCAATGGCCGTACCGTGCTTATTAACGGGGTACAGCAGACATTATCGCTGGAGAATGTCGCGTACGTAGAACGCGAACAGGACTGGCGGTTTAAGTTTCTTGCTGTCATTACCAATCCGAACGTGGCCTACATACTCATGCTGATAGGCATCTATGGCTTACTGTTAGAATTTTACAATCCCGGAGTGGGTTTACCTGGTGTGCTCGGCGGTATTTGCCTGATTCTGGCGATGTATTCGCTTCAACTTTTGCCCGTCAGTTATGCGGGACTGGGATTGATTCTTCTGGGGATCATTCTGATGGTGGCAGAGGCATTTAGTCCCAGCTTTGGCATATTGGGTTTGGGCGGTATCGTTTCCTTTGTTATAGGGTCTGTCATGTTGATGGATACCGAAGAACCAGGGTATCAAATTGCCGTCCCTTTGATTGTGGGTCTGACTGCCACTTCCGCGCTGTTTACTTTTGTCATTCTTACCTTATTGCTAAAAACCCGCCGTAAACCTGTTTCAACCGGGGTAGAAATGCTCCTTGGCGATCACGGTAAAGTGGTCAGTGGCTTTCCCGGAGAGGGGCGGGTGCTGGTAGAAGGTGAAATCTGGCAAGCCCGTTGTGATACGCCATTGCGGGTGGGTCAGGAAATTGTCGTTAAGCAAGTCGAAGGCTTGTGTTTGCATGTTGCGGCCAAAGAGAAGGAATAAACCATGATTACGTATTCCCTGGCAACCATCGTTGTGCTGGTACTCGTGCTGATTATCAGCATGTTCAGAGTACTGCGTGAGTATGAGCGTGCCGTCGTCTTTCTGTTGGGGCGCTTTTATGAAGTAAAAGGACCTGGGTTGATCATCATTATCCCAATCATTCAACAAATGGTTCGGGTTGACCTGAGAACAATTGTACTGGATGTGCCAACACAGGATCTGATCACCAAAGATAATGTATCGGTTAAGGTTAACGCTGTGGTTTACTTTCGGGTGATTGACCCCAAAATGGCGATCATCAATGTCGAAAATTATCTTGAAGCCACCAGCCAGCTATCCCAGACAACATTACGATCAGTGCTTGGTCAGCATGAACTGGATGAATTGCTGTCGGCAAGAGATGAACTGAATAAAGATTTGCAGGGCATTCTTGATATGCACACCGATAACTGGGGCATCAAGATAGCCAATGTTGAAATTAAGCATGTCGATCTGGATGACAGCATGGTGCGTGCATTAGCACGCCAGGCTGAGGCCGAACGTTCACGTCGTGCAAAAGTTATTCATGCGACGGGTGAGCTGGAAGCCTCTAAAAAGTTGATGGAGGCTGCCGAAGTGCTGAATAAAGCCCCGAATGCGATACAACTTCGTTATCTGCAGACATTGACTGAGATTGCCAATGACAGGACATCAACCATAGTATTCCCTTTGCCTATCGACTTAGTCGATAAAGTCAAAAATATCGTTAATAAGAATAATGAGTGAAGTTCTGAACAAAAATAACGATATTGCGTTAAGCGACTCCGCCCTGATTGGTTATTTTTAACTCAACTAAAATGGGCGGATTTTTTAAAAAGTGGATTTTGAGCTAAGAAAATGTAAACAAATAACTTTTTGCCCTGTATAAATTGAAATATAGCTTTAAGTTGTTATGATTTTGGACGCATAAAAGTGATGCAAGCAATTTGTGTTAATTAAGTCTAAGGAATAACAATGAAAAAAGTATTTGCAGTGGCAGTTTTCGCGGGCATGATGCCTTTCTCTCAAGCAATGGCTGACCAAGATATCGGTTGTGGCCTGGGCTCTATGGTTTTCGCTGGCCAAGAAGGCAAAGTATTTAAAGTACTGGGTGCGACAACGAACGGTACTTCAGGTAACCAAACTTTCGGTATCACTTTCGGCACACTGGGTTGTGACGGCAACGGCGTGATCACTTCTCAAGAAAAACTGGCTATGTTTATCGACGGTAACATGGATAACCTGGCTCGTGATATCGCACGTGGCGAAGGTGAAACGCTGGCAACTCTGACTGACGTTTGGGGCATGAGCGAAGAAGCAAAAGCGGAATTTAACGCGACTGCTCGTAATAACTATGCGTCTATCTTCGCTTCTGAAAATGTTACTTCTGCAGATGTTCTGGCTAACCTGAACACTATGGTTGCTGATCAGAATACGCTGGCAGCTTACGCTCTGTAATTTATTACAGGTGTGAACCGCTCAGATACAGCGCCAATGGGCGCTGTATCTTTTTCTAATCTGGTGCCTTGTTCATTCAACGCGCTTGACTGAACCTATTTGATCCCATCGATGTTTTCATGAAGTTCTGGTTATCTCTGCTCCCTCTCAGCGTTTTCAGCAGCACAGCTTTTGCGTATACCCAGCAAGATCTGGTGCATCTTTCCGCCTCTGATTATTGGCATACCCTGGGGCATTATCAGTCCGGAGTGACCGGCTCGTTCACAAGCCTGGTCGATTCGCCTTCTTTCTTTGTCAGTCCGCAGGGAAAAGATGATCCTCTGGCCGAGCTTAATGCCACCGTCGAGGGGTTTGAACGCGAAGCGAAACAGCCCGATAGCTCACCCAATGATCAGAGTTTGAGCTGCCGGTATCCGGCCCGTTTCCATTGGTTAAAACAAAAATTACATACAGATTGGCCAGTAGCCGTCTGCCCTGAGCAAACCCTCTGGAAGCAGGCGCTGAATCCCAAGGGGCTGACACTGGTCTTCCCGACAGCATTTATGAACAGCCCATCGTCTATGTTCGGGCATACTTTGCTGCGTGTTGATGCCAAAGATCAGAATCGAAACCGCGAATTAGTGGCCTTTGCCATCAATTTTGCCGCCACGCCAGAGAGCAATGACAATGCGTTTCTGTACGCGGCAAAAGGACTGTTCGGGAATTATCCCGGCACGTTCAGTGTCATGCCGTATTATCGCAAAGTGCGTGAATACAACGATTTAGAATCAAGAGATATTTGGGAATATGCACTAAATCTGGACGAGGAAGAAGTTCAGCAGGTGCTGCGCCATCTCTGGGAAATGAACGGTGTTGAATTTGACTACTATTTCATCGATGAGAATTGTTCCTATCAGCTGCTGGCACTGCTCGAAGCGGGCAGGGAAGGGCTGGATCTGACATCCGGTTTTGATTATCGGGCAATTCCATCAGACACAGTCAAAGTGCTCAGAGAAAACGGACTGATTGAAATTCCCAAATACCGGGCCTCTTTTGGTACACGTTTAATGCACTATGCTCAGCAACTGGATGATCAACAACTGCTGGCCGCCCGGGCTGCCATGACGGGCCAGTACCCGACTGAAGGTTCACTGAGCGAAAGAGCCGCCATTCTGGAAATGGCTTATGAGTGGCTCAACTTTGAATTTTATGATCAGGCGCTCGCCCGGGAAGACATTGCGCCTCAGTTACAGAAATTGTTGATTGCCAGAAGCAAGCTGAATACCTCATCGCCATTTTCTGAACCCGCAAGGCCTGCCGTATCGCCTGATGAAGGCCACAATTCAAGCCGGTTAGGATTGGGATACCGCTACAGCAATCATGGCGCCGATCAGGCGCTGCTGGAATGGCGAGTGGCCTATCATGATTTACTGGATAACGCTGGCGGTTACATTCCGGGGGCACAGATCAGCTTTTTCGACCTGCAGCTAGGGGTTGACCAGGATGGCGATGTGGATCTTAACCAGCTTTATCTGCTCGACGCCATGTCACTGGCGCCTGATTATCGGGTATTTGATTCCTTATCCTGGAATATCCGTGCCGGCTACGACCGGCAGCCAGATACTACCGGCTTGACTGGCCGGTACTTCATGCAGGGCGGGTACGGTAAATCCTGGGGAGATGCTAACCGTCTCCACGCTTATGCGCTAGTGTCGTCAGAGCTGAACTATTTTGATGCTCAGGGTGAGAACCTGTCGCTGGGGCTGGGGATGGAGTCGGGCTTGGTCTGGCAGGCTAACGAAGAGCATAAACTGGCCCTGTCCGCCCAGGGGTTGTATCAGTGGGATGCTATGCGCTGGCGTACGGAATCACAGGCAAGTTGGCACTGGGCGTTCAGCCAGCAGCTGGGATTACGCACCGAAGTTACCTATCAGCAGTGGCAACGTGATGAGCTGTCCTCCACATTGCGACTCTTTATCTATTTGTGATTGTCTATTTGTGATTGTCTATTTGTGATTGTCTATTTGTGACTGTCTGCTGTGATTGCCTATAGTGATAACGCCTTGCGGTTGTTTGCCGCAGGGTGTTTTTACCGGTAATCAGCTCGTTCTTCTTTGACTGTTCACCGCATGTTTCTGCACTCAGTATGCAGTGAGCCGGACTGTGAGATTTATCAGCGTAATGTGATAATTTTGCTACCATAAAATCCGTAAACCCATTATTCTTGGCGCCGCTTGATTCCAGTGCTAGTAACTACGTTCGTACAACCTGTTTTTTTACTCATTTTTGAACGTCATTTTTTGCTAAACATTGGGATGTACATACATATGATCACCGCATCAATCGCCATATTGCTGGGTTTTGCTCTTCTAGTCTGGAGTGCAGATAAATTTGTCGACGGGGCTGCGGCCAGTGCCGGTCATCTGGGTATGCCGCCATTGCTTATCGGCATGGTTATCGTGGGCTTTGGCACTTCGGCGCCCGAAATGGTTGTCTCTGCCATGGCGTCCATCGACGGTAAACCGGATCTGGCGCTCGGGAATGCCCTTGGTTCCAATATTGTCAATATCGGTCTGATTCTGGGTATTACGGCACTCATCGCGCCTATTGCCGTTCATTCAAACATCATCAGAAAAGAGCTTCCGCTCCTTGTCCTTATCGGTATCCTCGCAGGTATTCTGCTCTGGGATGGTGAGCTGACGCGCGTTGAAGCGGTTGTCTTGCTGATTGGATTTTTTGGCTTGATTGGCTGGTCTATTTATTCTGCTTTGAGAGGTAAAGGCGATGCGCTGGAAGCAGAAACCGAAAGCGAGCTGAAAGCACATGCAATGCCGTTAAAGAAAGCTGTCATGTGGTTGCTAATCGGTTTAGTACTTTTGGTGGTAAGCTCCCGAATTCTGGTTTGGGGCGCAGTGAGCATTGCTCAGTCACTTGGTGTCAGTGATTTGATAATCGGTCTGACAATTGTGGCTCTGGGGACGTCATTACCTGAACTGGCGGCTTCTGTGGCTGCGGCACGCAAAGGCGAACACGATATCGCTATTGGTAATGTTGTTGGTTCAAATATGTTCAATATACTGGCAGTTATTGGTATCGCTGGGGTTATTTCTCCGATCAGCGGCATTGGCATTGAAGTGTTTGCCCGTGACTGGGCCGTCATGATGGGACTGACCATTGCCCTGGTTGTGATGTGCATGGGCTTCCGCGGACCGGGTCGCATCAACCGCTTTGAAGGTTTATTGCTACTGATTGCCATCGTCGCCTATAACTTATTTTTATTCAGCACTGTAGCTGGCTGATTATTTTACAGGCAGCAAAAAGAGAGGGGGCGATTAAGCCCCCTTGGTTTTTCTTCTATCGACTTTCCCGTCAAAAGTGATCTTTCTTCGGTCTTACTGCCTGTATTTTGTATGCATTGGACTGAAAATGAGAGTTCACAGAGGATTGTATTCAATTCTCTGCTGTCTTATTTATCATTACTTAAAAAGTCGTCCATGATTGGTTTGGATAATTTTCTATCTGAACCAAGTAAGTATCTCTTTGGAAAACCTTCATTTGAGAGAATAAGGACGTTAACAATGCGAAAAACCCTCGTTCATACGGCAATTGCATTGGTATTGGCGAGCCCAGTATCGGCCTATGCGATTGACTGTACAGCTTTGCCTGTCTGGGCAAGTGGAACTCCATATAACGGAGGGACACAAGTACAGCATCTTGATAATGCCTATCAGGCAAATTGGTGGAGCCAGGATAAGGATCCCGTTCAGTATTCTGATCCCTACGAAGAATGGTCTTTGCTGGGTGTGTGTGATGCACCAGACGGTAATCAGCCCCCGACAGTGACTTTGACGTCACCGTTGAATAATGCTCAGTTTGGTGTCAACCAAGCGATTTCTTTGACCGCCAATGCGGCGGACAGAGATGGTCAGGTGATTGACGTCACGTTTAAAGTGGACGGCAATACCATAGGCATTGATGATACCGCCCCGTATTCAGTGCCGTGGAATACGGTTGAAGGTAGTCATTCTGTCACCGTCGTGGCAGCCGATGATAAAGGGGCGAGCCGAACCGATTCCGTGACTATCACCGTGGTGGCCGAAGGTAACAACCAACCCCCTAGTGTGGCACTGACGAATCCGACGACCGTATCACAAATCAAGGAAGGTGACGTTGTCACTATTAGCGCTGATGCCTCGGATCAGGATGGCACAGTGACTTCCGTTGAATTTTATGTGGATGACCAGCTGGTGGGGACAGCAAGTTCTTCGCCCTTTGAATCTGTCTGGTCTGCCACCGCGGGCAGCCACGAATTTAAGTCGAAAGCCACAGACGATAATGGTGCGGTGACCTGGAGCTCAGTGGTTACTGTCGCGGTTTCCGGTGCTACCGGTGGCGGCTGTGCTGGCGTACCTGTCTATCAGGCTGGCACCAGTTATCAGGTGGGTGATCTGGTTCAAAGTGCAAATTACAAATATAGCTGTGATGTGGCGGGCTGGTGTTCGTCAGAATCGGCCTGGGCCTACGAACCGGGCACCGGCCTTTATTGGACCGATGCCTGGACAGAGCAGGGAATATGTGCGGTTGTGCCGACTGTCACCTTTAGCTCTCCGTCCGATAATGCGACCGTTCTGAACGGTGACGTTGTCACGCTATCTGTCGATGCAACAGATGCTGATGGCTCTGTGTCGCAAGTGGAATTCTTTGCGGCTGGACAAAGCTTAGGCATCGATACGTCAGCACCCTACAGTGTTACATGGACAGCGACAGGAACAGGGTCTGTCAGTTTGTCGGCTGTGGCAACAGATAATGAAGACAATCAGGGCAGTGCGGGCGTTCTGGTCAATGTCAGTGACGAACCATTGGTTGTCACCCTGACATCACCATCATCCGGCACTGCTGTTGGCTTAGGAAAGGCTGTTGTTGTGTCTGCTGATGCAGCATCACTGAACAGCACGGTGAGCAGTGTTGATTTCCTGGTCAATGGTGCGGTGATGGCCACTGACACTAGCTCCCCATACAGCACCCACTGGGCGCCAGGCGCTGTGGGTAATTACACAGTCTCTGCGAGGGCAACAGATGCAACCGGACTGGCCGTTACATCTGCCGCCTCGACCGTCAAGGTGCTTCAGCAGTCAGCCAAAACCCATAAGCTGATTGGTTACTGGCATAACTTTGTCAATGGCGCGGGTTGTCCTATCAACCTCAGCGAGATGTCAGATGCATGGGATATCATCGATATTGCCTTTGCGGAGAACGATCGTAACAGCACGGGCACTGTCCATTTCAATCTGTACAGTGGTGATATGCACAGCAGCTGTCCGGCGCTGGATCCTCAGAAATTCAAACAGGACATGGCCGCACTTCAGGCCCAGGGTAAGAAATTTGTCTTGTCTCTTGGTGGCGCCGAAGGAACCATTACCCTCAATACGGATTCCGATGAGCAGCATTTTGTCAGCAGCCTGACTGCGCTGATCAACGAATGGGGATTTGACGGGCTGGACATTGACCTTGAAAGCGGCTCCAATCTGGTTCACGGCTCTCAGATTCAGGCCCGTCTGCCTCGTGCGCTGAAGCAGATTGAAGCGAATATGGGCGGTGACATGTACCTGACCATGGCTCCTGAACATCCGTATGTGCAGGGAGGTATGGTGGCGTATTCCGGTATCTGGGGCGCTTACATTCCATTGATTAATGCACTGCGCGATACCTTGGATCTGCTGCATGTGCAGTTATATAACAATGGTGGTTTGCCAAACCCATATCTGTCAGGTGCGGCGCCAGAAGGCTCGGTGGACATGATGGTGGCACAGTCCAAAATGTTGATCGAAGGATTCACGTTAGCCAATGGCGAGCAGTTTGCGCCACTGCGTGATGATCAGGTCGCCATAGGTCTGCCGTCCGGGCCCAGCTCTGCCAACTCAGGTCAGGCGCCGACTCAGAATATTCTGGATGCGTTAGACTGCCTGACTGTCGGTACGCATTGCCAGACTGTGGTTCCGGCGTTTAATTACAGCAATTATGCCGGGGTCATGACCTGGTCAATTAACTGGGATAAACACGACGGTTATAACTTCTCCGGCCCGGTAGGTGCCAAGCTGGATGCGATGAACGCGCAGTAACATATGCCTTATGGCTTTAAATGAAATACGGGCTGCCGCTGGCAGCCCGTATTGTTTGTTGTCTACCTGACTCGTTCTCTATACCGGCAATGTTTGTTTAGTAAGCTTTTACGTCCGTCACAAACCCTTTGGGTTTGAGGGCCAGAATGGAGCATTTAGTGTTCTGGATAATGTCTTCGGCAGTATTTCCCATAATAAATCCGGGTATGCCCGATCTGGCAACTGTTCCCATAATCAGCAACTCAATGCCTTCGCTTTCAATGATGGCCGGGATGCACTTCTGCGGAAGACCTTTGGGGTGGAATTCTTTCACTGGTCCGCCAATACCAGATAGCGTGATCAGCGCTTTCAGTCCATGAATATGTTTTTGTTCCGCCTCTTTGATGGATTGCTGAAGTTCTTGCTCAGGCACATGAATAAACGGGTTGCCGGCAATTTCTTCGTACGGGAAATCCCAGCAGGAAATGATGTTCAGGCTGCCGTCACAGTTGTCTGCCAGTGATCGGGACAACTGGAGCAGCATCAGATCCAGATCTGTTTCTTCTCTGCTATCGTTTTCAGCATCAATAGCAACGGCAACATGGACCTTCTTCTGCGCATGCGTAATGGGACGGCATAGCCAGACCGGGCAGGGGCACTGCCGGAGTAATTCCATATCAATCGCTTTCAATCCAGTTTCACACTGATTGAAACTGGCGGATTTGATCACCATGTCATAGTTGTCTCTGAGTACATGCTGAATAATAAGTGTGGAGGGTTTTTTGCTGCTTTCCGCCAGAATGATCGGCATCACAGATTGTTCAGACAGAGACAATGCTGATTTTGCCTGCGCAAGCTGCAGTTTCGTGTTTTCAATGAGTGCTTGTTCCCAATTTCCCTGATAATTACCCAGTGACTCAGGCAATTCAGGATAAATAATCAGCACAGTCAGGGTGCAGTGGTGAGCCTGTGACAGGCTTAGCGCCTGCTTCAATCCATCCAATTCATCCTGCACACCATCACTGATAAAGAGCAAGTTTTCAAATCGACGCATAAGCATGATCTCCGGTGCTTACAGAGGTGTATTGTTAGCCTAGACCAAAGTACCGGGGTTGAGTGCATCTGGTTGATAATAACCGACGGTATAAAAATTGTGCTTTAACTACTTATGGTTATAACGAAACCTGCTTTCTTAGTGTGATTAGGTATTTTTATCTGCAGTGGTGCTTAAACAATAATGAGCGTCAGGAAAGATAAAAGCAGTAATGACTCAGATGGAAAAGACAAAGAAATGGGTAGCACTGGTATTGCTGCTGACATTAGGCGCAACAGTGACAACGGGCGGCTGGAGCGCTTTGCTGAGCCTGATGGCTTTTTCGCTGCTTTTTTATCAGGTTGCCACAAGAGCCTGGTCTGGAAAAAGACGCAGCAGCGAACAAGAATCGGCACCGCAATGGGATACCGACTAAGTCATCAGACGGCCCCGAGCAATATAGCAAGCAGTGAACCAAGGCCAATAATTAACCACAGCATCACACCCAATAACAGCGGTTTGAAACCGGCCGCACGCAGTTTCTGTACTGTAATTCCCGCCCCAATCATAAATAAGCACACCACCAACAGGCGTTTCGAGAGGGCGAATATCCCCTGATACAGCTCAGAGAATTGGGGAAGCCAGTGTGCCGTCAGCATGGCAATACAATAGAAGACGATGAACATTGGCACGGTGAGCTTTTTCTTTTTCCCCCGAAACATCAGAGCACTGATAAACGCGAGCGGGATAATCCACAAGGCTCTGGCTAATTTGAGCGTGGTAGCTGTTTTTAACGCCTCGTCGCCATAAGCCCCGGCAGCGCCCACCACTGAGGAGGTGTCATGAATGGCAATGGCAGCCCAGACACCAAACTCATGTTGCGTCATATCCAGCAGATGGCCAACAGAGGGAAACAAGAAGAGTGCTGCTGAGTTCAGTATGAAAACCGTCGCCAGTGCCAGCGAGGTCTGATGGCTGTTAGCGCCTATTGCCGGAGAAACTGCCGCGATTGCGCTACCGCCGCAAATTGCTGTGCCGGAAGCAATCAGATGTCCTGTTTTGCTGTCTATCTTCAGCCATCGGGTGAGTAACCATCCCATGGCTAAAGTCACGACAATGGACGCCACAATGAGCCCTAAACCGGCCTTGCTCGCTGCAATCGCAACATCAAGCTGAATGCCAAACCCCAGACCGATGATCGCCATCGACAGCAATTTCTTTGTGATGGCAGCGACAGGAATATCGGCAGGGACAAGTCCTAAGGTGGCGAGCGAGAAACCCAGAATCAGCGCCACCGGGGAGTTGATGAATGGCATCAGGCAAATCAGCGCACTAAGCCAGAAAAGTGGATAGCGCGTTAACTGTTGTTTCAGTAAGGCAGGTTGGAACAGCATCTTTCTACAGCACACAGAAAATGAGAGCTGAAGTATACCTCTTCTTGGTAGTGAATATGACTGAAAATTTCAGTCATTAAGGCGTGTTATCTGTTCGGGGTGACTGAATGGTGTGCTGAAATCACGCTTACTTTTTGACCCACAGGCCGCTTGGGCTTTGATAAAAATGGCCGCTTTCGGTTTTTTCTATCGCTTTTTTGTACGCGAGTCGGCTTACTTCGGGCAATGTCAGACCGTGTGATACGGCGATACGCTGGTAACTTTCTTTTCGTTCACTGTTTACGGTTTGAATCAGCTGGCGCACTTCCGCTGAAGGTGACGGTGCCAAAGCGGCTATGTAGCCATTGTTTGCTTCACCGACTAAGCCTTGTGCTTTCGCTTGTTGTAAATCGAGCGCGAATGCATGTGCGCAAAACAGCAACATTGCCAGGTAAGTCAGTATGCGTTTCATAACAGGCGCTCCGCCTTGTCAGAAGACATCATCGTCACTGAAAAGATCATCGATTTCCTTATCCACTTTAATCCTGATTTCATGTTCAATTTTCACGTTCAGATTAACTTCTATCGGCTTGTCAGACGCCGCAACCTGTACAGTAGGCGTGCATCCGACCAAACCAGAAGTCATTAATAAGAATATCACTGCGAAACAGCCTGTCATACAGTAATACTTAAACTGAATATCCATGGGCGTCGACCTTTTCAAGTCATTTGCAATAAATTCAGCGCAAAAGTCTAATTTTCAAGACCAAGCTGCTTCACAAAAATCCGCTCAAACTGAGAAGTATTTATCGTGTTGAGCGTTTTGATCAGTGCTGGTATATCGTCTTCAATGTTCAGATTGATGTTGACCGGTCTTCCATTCTGAAAGTGAGGATTCCGGCCTTTGAACCTGGCACTAGCATTTAATTGACCCTCTTTGGAATAGTCTATATCAACCGCAAGAGAGTCGTATTGATAATTTCTGAGAATCCTGGTGATCACTTTGAGGCTATTTTCGCCTCCGGCTCTGACGTTATCATCGATACTTGCCCCTTCTTTATATCTCAGAACGCCACCCGGACTTCTTGAAAATAAAGCACCTTTTTCAATGACGGGATTTCCGTTCACAATGCGGATCGGCAGTAATCCATCCAGGGCCCCCGTTAACTCAACATCTTCGGGGTTAAATAAATCCATTAATTTCTTAAGATTGAGACTCTGGATACGCAAGGGAATCACGTCAATATTGGTCAAAGAATGGCTCACTACGTTGCGGGTACTTAGCTGACCACCAAGCACCTTGGCGGTTGCTCTGTGCAGCGTATAGAGAGGCTCATCTGTGTTGAAATGAAAGCTGGCTGTGACGTCCTGAAACAAGGTGCCGAAGTGGAGCCAACTGGCGTGAACAGTCAGCGGTTGACGGCTCCGTACCGCATTGTTGGTCACCTGGCTGGTCAATGACACATTCAGATCGGCAAAGTGGGTGTCTTTGATATGCCCGCTTAAATGTGTTGTGAAGATATCCAGCGTGCCAGACCAGAGAGCATTCTTATATTTCAGATCGGCGCGGAGACTCACGCTGCCATTATGCAGATCAGCACTGACAGGCAGCGGCGCGAGGTAGTACTTTTGCAGGCTCTGTTTTGCGGAAAAAGAAATGGGCTTTTGTGCTATCTGAATACGGCTGATATGACTTTTCCACTCCTGAGTGAATGAAAAATCTAACCATGGCTGACTTTGCGCGGTACTAAGCAGGCCGGTTATTGCGAGTGCGTCTGAATTGAGTGTCAATTTACCCTGGTTGCGGATGACAGGCAGCGCCTGGTTATTCACATTAAGCGCCAGTTGTGTCGAATAATCGCTGGCCAGTTTCCATGCCTGAGCGTTTTTCTCTGCCCTTAGCCCGTTTAACGTGATCGTGAGATTACCGTCAAATTGCTGTACGGGGAGAGAACCTTGATCCTTTCTCGGCTTAGTGTCTGTAGTCATAGTGCGTAAGCTGCTGAATGCCGCATTCAGTGTGGCCGGTGCTTCTCCGACATTGAGCAGCCACAGTTGGGGTGACTTCGCTGATGCTGGTGAAAAGAGATTGTCCAGCTGAATGGCTGTGTCGGGTATATCTATGCGTACCTGACTTAAGCGGTTTTGTTTTTGAGCAGCATAGTCAGGCAAGACGATCGTTTCTGCGCTGAGCCGGGTGTTTTCCAGATTCAGTTTGAGTGCGTTGCCAGTGCTTTGTATGTCGATGCGCTGTAATAACTGCAGATGACTGATGTTGAGTGGGTCGAGTTCAAGAAGAGGTGCCTGCGCGGTAAGCGTATTGGTGCTGCGGCATTGAGGCCAAGCGCTTTGTGTCTGCTGGTCCGGTATGGTTAGCGATACTTGGCAAGAGAGGCTGTGTATCACAATTTGTCCCCGCGCTGCCGGGCTGTCAACGCCTATGTCTAACTGCTCCGGGCTTATTAACCTTAACTGTGCCTGTTGCTGATCAAGCGACAGGGCCCAACTCCAGATACCGTCATGGTTTAACGCGATGGCACTATAATCGTTTGGCCCGCTGTGCTGATGTGAGCGGGGTAAGCTGAATTGAATGCTGGCGGGTGCTCTTATCTCAATCGCATAATGCCAAACCGGCGAGAGCGAATCTGGCTCAGAGGCTGAATCAGGCTGGTGATCTTTTCTCTCTGGTTGCCTTTTCTCAGGTCGACTTTTCTTTAGTTGCTTTTTTTGGGGTTGATTAGTTTCTGTCAGTTTTGCCACAAAGGCAGCCTGTTGTTGATTCGGATCAGGCAGCACTATGGACTGGATGGCAAAATAATTTATCACTTTGGTGACGTTGTCACTTTTGCAGTTGAGAGATTGCGGCATGTCTGACGTCAATTGCCAGCTGGCATGACAGCTGACTAAATCAACGCCAGGAGGACTCGCTGGATCAGCATCAGTGAGCTGTACAGTAAAAACAGCCGGTTTGTTTTCAGAAGCCATAAAGTGGCTGGTAACAGGTAATAACGTATTTTTGGCAGTTTGCACCTTTCCCTCTAATTCAAATCGTGTGTTTTCTGTCTCTTGCTGAAAAGCAAATCTGGTCTGCGACAAGTAATCGACGATTGTCATTGAGGCGACTTCAATGTGTTTAACCGGAGCCTGAAACAGCAGGCGAGTGATGTGCCCGAGGTGGGGAAAGTCGGTTGATGCTGAGGCCTGTTGTTGAGACAGGAATGGCGCAGGATCCCAGTGTAACGTTTTAATGCGCAGATCGAGTGAGTTCAGCGGCGATAATAAATCGACAGCCAGGGATAACTGGTGAACCCCATCCGGTTCAGACTGATCTGACGCTGCTGTTACTGGCGCAATTACTGGCGCAATGTGATCAATAGAGACCGAAAAGGGCTGCGTGCCATCCTCTGCCGGCAATAAGGCAAAAGAAAGTGCCTTGAACGTGACGGGGTAACTATTCTTGAGCTGATTATCGTTGCGGAAGTTATCTTTGCGATCGCCATCTTTGATGAAAGCGGCCAACGGCGGCTGAATATCGCCACGCCCGATCGTACCACTGAGCTGGAGTTTCGGTGTTGTTGTGACGCCAATACTGATGTTATGTAAAGACTGCTGATAGGCTGCTTCCGATGATGGCGTAGCCAGTATTGCATCAGCAAGAGCGGCAGTAATAACGAACCGTCCTTCGGTCAGTGCTCCCTGCGTCAGCAGCTTTACCTTATCGAAAGTAGCGATGTCAGCGCTGAGCCCATTTTCAAGTAAAGCCTTGCGCAGTGCCGGCGGAATCACGACTGTCAGCCTGTCGGCCTGAACTAACCAGCCGGCAGCAAGAGAGTCCTGAGGGGAGTCCGGCATGTTCGGCTGTTGTTCTCCAGCGTAGCGGTGCAACAGCAAAACGTTATTCAGCACAAACTCATTATCTTTGATCTTGATACTTAGTTTTTTAACCGAGAGGCCTTGCTGCGACAGGCTGATGCCAGAAACAGATCCTAATTGAATCCCTTCACCGGCTAGCCAGAAAGTCACACCTACGGCTAAAGTGGCTAAGGCGCAGGTGGCGAATACAAAGACCCATAGCAGGCTCCGTCGAATCCGGCGAAGAATACCTGGTGAAGAAGAAGCTTGTGCGCTGTCATTATGTTTAGCTGTTGGCATAAAGGCTCAAGCGAGTATGAAAAACCTATGGTGCTTTCTTTACAAGCATAAGCCTAAGTGAGTGGGAGTGTGGAATATTTGGGGTAAATCATGATTTTATGGAGAGCAGGCTTATTCTCAGCGCCGTAAAGGAATAGTGTACAAGTGTTATGAAACAGGCATATTTTTTTATCGTTTTTTTATTAAGGTTACTGACATTTACTGATGTAAATAATATCAGGAATAGAGACATGTGCTTGGTATCGCCACTTTTTAGTGTTTCACACTTATTTCAGTATGAGCAGGGGATTGCACAACTGATTTAAACCTGAGACAAAGAAGCTCATTACTATAAAAAACTACACAGGACGTATCGAATGTCAGACACAGTATCTATCCCGCCGCAATCCAGACAGGGAAGTGGCATCAAGCAATTAATCAAATCGTTAGGTCCCGGGATCATGATGGCGTCGGCCGCGGTTGGCGGGTCACACTTGGTGGCATCAACCAAAGCCGGGGCCATATACGGCTGGCAACTGGCCGCGATCATTTTGCTGGTAAACCTTTTTAAATACCCATTTTTCAGGGCCGGTATTCAATACACTATGGGAACAGGCAAAAGCCTGGTAGAAGGTTACGACCAATTAGGGCGCGGCTATCTTTGGGTATTTTCTGGGCTTAATCTGCTATCCGGTATTGTGAATACAGCAGCGCTGTTGCTGTTCAGTGCAAGCCTGCTGGGTTATTTTATGCCGGGCAATTTACCTCTGCCGGTTCTTTCTGCCATTGTGCTTGTCGCATGTCTGGCCATATTGATGGCTGGTCACTATAAAGCGCTGGACGGATTGTCAAAAGTCATTATGTCAGTGTTGGTAATTGCGACCATTTCTGCGGTTGTGATAGCTGCAGGTAATGGCAGTGCCGCGCCCGCCGACTATCAGGGACCTTCTGCCTGGACCCTGGCGTCTTTCGGGTTCATTGTCGTGATGATGGGTTGGATGCCGGCGCCGATTGAAATTTCATGCCTGACATCACTCTGGCTGAAAAGTCAGCGTAAAGAGCAAACAGTGACAACGCGTTCGGCACTGTTTGATTTCAACGTAGGCTACATTGGCACGGCAATTCTGGCGGTTGTGTTTCTTTCGTTGGGTGCTTTGGTGTTGTATGGAACGGGAACCGAACTGAAAGCGTCAGGAATCGGGTTCTCTCATCAGTTAGTGAGCATGTATGCGTCGACCATAGGTGAGTGGTCTCGTTACCTGATCGCGGTGATCGCTTTCTTCTGTATTTTTGGCAGTACAATTACCGTTATTGATGGTTATTCGCGCGCACTTGCTGAAGCACAACTGGTTATCCAGAAAAAACCACTGGAGCAAAACAGCTATATTAATGCATGGATGATTGTTGTCAGTGTGTTTGCGATGGCGATCATTTTGTTCTTCACCTCAGCACTGATGCCAATGATGGACTTTGCCATGATCCTGGCCTTCATGACGACACCTGTCTTTGCCTATTTGAACTATCGCTTGGTGTCTACAGCATCATTGCCAGAAGATTTGAAACTGACCAAATCAATGAAACTGCTGTCATGGGCGGGTTTAACTTATCTTTACGGTTTTCTGGCCATCTTTATTTGGTGGAAATGGTTGATGTAAGCCACATTCTTGAAATCAAGTGTCAAAGCCCTCAACCGAGGGCTTTTTCTTTTGTTATGCTTTTAAAACAATATCTTGTGATCTGGATGTAAATAAATATTTCATTGAAGCTTGTCAAATAGAGTATTTGCTCTAATATGAGCAGTCATTCTTGAGGTCATTAAGGATATATGATGAATGTAAGGCCGACTCTGGCTAAACCCATCACCCTGGCGCTGCTGATAAGTTCCGTGTGTTTGCCGGTGAAAGCAGCGACTGTCAGTTTTGACGATGCGTGGCGAATTGTCCGAAACAATAGCGATGAACTGGCGGCAGAAAAGAGCAACGTAGAAAAGGCCGCATACCTGCAAGAGGCGTCTAAAGCACTGTCGTTACCCAGAGTGACTGTGTCCGCCAACTATACCTATCTGGACGGTCCTATCGAGATAGCACCTTCAGATTTGATTGCGAGCACCCCGGCCGGGCGTAGTCAGGCAAACAGTTTAGGTGGTCTGGCCCAACTGATGGGGATGACACCGGGGCAGTTCGATAAAATGTTCACCTCACAACTGACCGACAGAGATATTCTGACCAGTTCCGTTCGCGCTATCTGGCCGGTATTTCTCGGGGGAAGAGTGATGGCGGCGCAGGACATCGCCAAAGGAAAAACCCAGGAAGCCAGATACATGCTTGAGATGAAAGAGCATGCCAAATTTGAAGACCTGTCGACCTATTATTTTGGTGTGGTGTTAGCGCAGCAAGTGCTGGACACGCGTCAGGAAGCGGAACGTGGATTGGAAAAGCATTATAAAAATGCCCTGAAGTTAGAATCGCAAGGACAGATAGCCAAAGTCGAACGTTTACAGGCACAGTCGTCTTTTGATAAAGCCCGCGTTGAGCGCCTTAAAGCCCAGCGCGATCTGGAAATTGCACAAGTTGCCCTGACACGGCTACTTAAATTACAAACCCCCGCATTGCCTTCAACGTCTTTGTTCGTCAATGAAGGACTACCGGCAATGACCACCTTTATAGATAAAACCCTTAATGATTATCCCGGTCTTCATATTCTTGATGCCAAGAAAAAGCAGGCCAATGGCGCGTTAGATGCGGAAAAGGGCAAATACTACCCTGAGGTTTTTCTGTACGGTAATTACAACCTTTATGAAGAAGACACGCTCGCAGCAAAAACAACGCCAGACTGGGCTGTGGGTGTTGGCGTCAGTATACCGCTACTCGACTCTTCAGGCCGTTCAGACAAGGTAAAAGCGGCTCACAGTGCAATGACACAGGTGAATTACCTGCGCGCACAGGCAGAGCAGGATCTGAGCGTGCTGGTGGAGAAAACATACCGGGAAGCTTCGCAGGCACTGGAAGAATATGACGGCTTGGCTTCCAGTATCGCACTGGCCGAGGAAAGTGTGGTGTTACGTGAGAAAGCCTTTAGTCAGGGCCTGTCGACCTCTCTGGATGTCGTCGATGCCGAATTGTATCTGGCAAGTGTAAAAACGCAGCGCCTGGCAGCGGCTTATCACTATGTCACAGCATTGTCCCGACTACTGGCTGTCAGCGGTGATATCAATACCTTCAACCAATATGAAAATTACAATGGACTTAAGGTTAACTGAAATGAGTAAGCTAAAAACTCTTGCCGTCGTATTACCGGCTGTTGTGCTGGTCGCTTGGTTGGGATACCGGTTCTGGAACGCTTATCAGCCGAATGCTGAGCGACTACAGGGCCAGATTGAAGCTCAGCAATACAATATCTCCTCAAAAGTCGCCGGGCGTATCGATCAGGTACTGGTGCGTAAAGGGGATAAAGTCACCGAAGGGCAATTGATCTTTACCTTACTGAGTCCTGAAATTGATGCCAAGCTCGAGCAGGCGAAAGCCAGTCAGCAGGCGGCTGGGGCTCTTGCTGACGAAGCGCAAAATGGCGCACGTGCTCAGGAAGTTGCGGCTGCCAGCGATCAGTGGCAAAAAGCCAAAGCGGCATCGGCACTGGGAGAAAAAACCTACCGACGGATAAACAATCTTTATCGCGACGGCGTTGTCGCAGAGCAAAAAAGGGATGAAGCTTACACGCAATGGCAGGCGGCCCGCTATACAGAGCAAGCGGCTTATCAGATGTTTGAAATGGCCAAAGAAGGGGCGCGGGAAGAAACCAAACGCGCTGCACAGGAAAAAGAGCGTATGGCTGCCGGGGCTGTCGCAGAAGTCGAAGCCTATGCGGCGGATACAAAAATCTCCAGCTGGCATGATGGCGAAGTCAGTCAGATCCTGCTTCATGGTGGCGAATTAGCACCACAAGGGTTTCCGGTGGTCAGTATCATAGATATGGACGATGCCTGGGCGGTGTTTCATGTCCGTGAAGACAGGCTGGCCGATTTTGCCAAGGGCACTCAATTTGAAGCTAAGGTGCCGGCATTGGGGGATCAAGCGATCCCGTTTACTGTGACGCATGTTTCCGTCATGGGGGATTTTGCGACATGGCGGGCAACGGATACCCAGCAAGGATTCGATATGCGCACTTTTGAAGTTGAAGCGCGTCCGTTGCAGCCCGTTGACGGATTGCGTGTCGGTATGAGTGTGTTGGTAGAACGCTGATATGTGGTTAAACACAATGCAGCGAGAGTGGCGGCTCATACGTCAGGAACCCTGGCTGAAGGCGATGCTGTTCTTTTTGCCTTTAAGTCTGTTTGTTCTGATGTGGTGGATATTCTCGCAAGGGATCGCCCGCGATCTGCCCGTCGGTGTGGTCGATCTGGATCACAGCCGTCTGTCCCGCGGATTGATCCAATACTACGATGCCAGCCCGACCTTGTCGGTTGCCCGACAATTGAGCGAGGTGGAAGAAGGCACAGCGTTAATGCGGAACGGTGAGATTTATGCGCTGGTGGTGATTCCTGATTCTCTGGAAAAAGACACATTGCTCGGGCGCTCTCCTTCTGTGACTGTGTTTTATAACGCCCAGTTTATTTTGATTGCCAAGCTGATAAACAGCGCTTTCGTGTCGGCGCAGACAACCTATGCCGCCAGTATAGATACGGTAAGTAATATGGTGTCTGGCACGCCAGTACCGCTACAGGCGCTGGGGCAGGCCTTGCCAGTCCGCAATCAGATAACCCCGTTATTTAACAGTAACTCGCACTATGGGCAGTTTCTGGTCTCGGCGGCTATTCCTGCCATGTGGCAGATATTTATCATTGCCACGACTGTCATGGCACTGGCAGCAGAGCAGCGGCGGCAGGGATTACTGGCCTGGCTGGGGCAACATCCGGTGCAGCAACTCGTCGCCAAGCTTATACCTTATGCGGCGGTGTTTATTCTGCAGGGTGTGTTGTTTCTGTGGGGCATGTATTCGCTGCTGGGCTGGCCAATGCACGGTAGCTGGAGCATTTTGCTGGTGGCGCAGTGTTTGATGGTCATTGCTTGCCAGAGTGTGGCCGTGCTGTTCTTTTTTCTTGCGATGGATGTCACCCGGGCAATGAGTTTTGTGGCCGGGTTTTCAGCACCGGCGTTTGCTTTCATGGGGATTACCTTTCCCGCGACAGACATGCCAGCCATTGCGACAGGCTGGCGGGCGCTGTTGCCTGTCAGTCATTACATTGAAATTCAGGTGCAGCAGGTGAATTACGGTACGGGTTTACAGCAAGCTATGCCTCAGATGATGGCGCTTGCGGTATTTCTGCTGGCAATGGCACTGGCCATGCTGAAAATGCTGGTCTGGCGCAAACGCCAGCTGGAGGGCGGTGTATGAGCTGGCGTCAATTATTTCTGAGTGAATTGAAAGCGGTGTTCACGAACCCTGCGATTATATTCACCGTGTTTGGCGGCGTTTTAATGTATTCGCTTATTTACCCGCTGCCTTATTCAAACCAGCTTCCGCGCGAGCAGCAGATTGCGGTTGTCAACCTGGATAACAGTGCGGTCAGCCGGGCGCTGATCCGCATGGTTGATGCAACACCTCAGGTGGCCGTGACGAAAACAGCCGCCAGTATTGAAGAAGCAAAACACTGGATTCAGGCACAAGAGGTGAAAGGGATGCTAGTGATCCCTGAGCACTTTTACCGGGATCTCCTGCTTGGTACCAGCCCGACAGTCTCTTTCGCCGGTGATGCGGCGCTGTTTCTTGTTTACGGTACTGTTGTTGAAGGGCTGGCGACAGCCACAGGAACGCTCAGCGCTGAAGCAAAAGTGGCCCGTATGATTCTTGAAGGCGAGAACCTGGCGTTAGCTTCCGAAAAGTACGCGTCGCTGAAACTGAATATGCGTCCGGTATTTAACCCGACCATGGGTTATATCAATTACGTTGTTCCTGCCGTGTTCGTACTGATACTCCATCAGACACTGCTGATTGGCTCTGCATTAGTTGGGGCGGCTCAGAATGAAATGCATCGCTCCAGAGTGCCGGGTTACTGGCACGCCTGTTCACCCTGGCGAATGATTTTCACACGTATCTGCTTGTTTACTGTTATCTATCTGCCTCTGACTGCTTACTACTTTGGGCTGAGTTTTGAGTATTACGGTATCAGTCGTCAGGCTGCAATCGGCGATATGCTGATGCTGACACTGCCGTTTCTGATCTCAGTAACAGCGTTAGGCATCGTCATTGGTGAGCTGATCCCCCGTAAAGAACTGGCTACGGTTATCGTGCTGCTCAGCTCACTGCCTTTGGTTTTCTCGGCAGGTTTCGTATGGCCCGTATCCGCACTGCCGGCTCCGGTTTACTGGCTGGCACAATGGGTACCTTCTACGCCGGCGATTAACGGGTTCCTGCGGTTAAATCAGATGGGAGCGAGTTTTAGCCAGATTAGCGCCTGGTGGTTTCAGCTTTGTGGGCTGGCTGTTTTGTATTCGCTGGTTGCTTTAGGCTTGGTATACAGAAATCGCCGCCGTCGAGGACGGCTTTCTCAGGCTTCCGCAACAGTTTGAACCTGATGCATAGAGCGGTATGCACAGATAGGCATTTTCAGATGAATGTGTTAAAACAGCCACATAATTAATGGCTGTATAGGCACAGGGATTGAAAGTGAACCGGTTATTATCCTTTGAAGCATTGATGGTTTTAGATGCGATTGAGCGTCGCGGCAGTTTTGCTGCGGCCTCAGAAGAACTCGGCCGAGCGCCATCTTCCCTGAGCTACCAGGTTCAGAAACTGGAACAGGATCTGGATCTGGTGATCTTCGACCGTTCCGGTCATAAAGCCGCGTTTACCAAAGCTGGCCGGCTGTTGCTGGACCGGGGGCGATTATTATTATCCGCGGCCGATGAAATGGTCTCGGATGCAACAGCGCTGGCACACGGCTGGGAATTAGATCTCACGATTGCCTACGACGGTTTGATTAAGCTCGATCTGATGTTTCCGCTGATTGATGCACTGGCGAAGAAAAGTAAGACCCGCCTGAAGTTTCGTGAAGAAATTCTGGCCGGATGCTGGGAAGCGCTCGCGCAGGACAGAGCCGATATTTTGATTGCTCCGCCGCCAAGTGTCGCGCCACCGGAAGTGAAAATTCAGCCTCTTGGCAAAATGGATATCGTCTGGGTTGCTCACCCGGATCACCCTATTCATCAACATGATAACCCGCTTGATCCTGTTATTCGTCAGCAATACCGAGGCATAGCGGTTGCAGATACCGCACGGAATCTGCCGCCGATCACACACAATATTCTTGAAGAGCAGCCATTACTCACAGTGTCCAGCATGAATGACAAGTTGAATGCGTTACGTGCCGGCCTTGGTGTCGCGACAATCCCCAGTTTTTTCATTCAGGATGATTTAGCAACGGGAAAGCTGGCCATGGTGGGGGATAATCCTGTCAGGGAGTTTGAACTGGTCCTGGCCTGGAATCGCAGCCGCATGGGTAAGGCAAAAACCTGGGCGATCAAACAGCTTGAACAGTTATGGAAAAAGCACCTGAACTGACGCACGTTGTGTCCTCGTTATTCGACCCGCTCGTTAACTCAATAAGCCATGAAAAAGCAGGCTGACCTTTGGTTTATGGTCAGCCTTTTTATTGTCACCTCGAAACCAGCGCCTATCGAGGCGATGATTATTTAACCGCGCTCAGGCTGGTTGTCGTCTTGCAACACCAACAGAAGCTCCGCCGTTTTATCTTCAAAATGAATCTCTACCTGAAAGCCGCTTTTTCTGGCAAGTGACAACATTCCCTGGTTATTGGGCATGGTTATCCCGGTCAACCGCTGTAAACCCCGCTGCTTACAATATTGAATTATGGTATTGAGCAAGATACTCCCCAGCCCTTGCCCTTTGAGATCAGAGCGAACCAAGACCGCAAACTCTGCTTCTTCGTTGTTGGGATCAGAAACCGCACGGCTGACACCAATAATGTCGGTTTCGGTGTGTGAATCAGGCGCAAGCTGCACCGCAATAAAGGCCATCTCACGGTCGTAATCAATCTGAGTGAGATTCGCCAGGGCTTCGTGATTGAATTCACCGACTTCGGAGAAAAAACGGCTGTACAGGTCATCATGTGAAACCTGCGCAATGAAGGCTTTATGGCCGGGTTCATCTTCCGGGCGAATCGGACGAAGTAATATCGGCGAGCCGTCTTTCAGCGAGGTGTAAATTTCCAGCTCTTTCGGGTAAGGCCGAATGGCCAGCCTTCGTTGTGTATCGCCATCAAAGGGGTGAATGGTCATGGAAGCATCGATCACTGTCATGTCTTTACCCGCTGCCAGCAAGGGGTGTATATCCAGTTCAATGATCTCCGGGCAATCAATGATCAGCTGCGACAGCTTAACCAGTAATTTGCAAAGTGCAGGGATATCCAGCCGATCCGGCAAGCTGCGCTGCTTAATTTTTCCTGTCTTCAGGGCATTGATGACAAGGTATCGCGCCAGCGCCATATTGAGCGGCGGAATAGCGACGGCAGCATCACGATGGATATCCCACTCTGCGGCTTCATCACCAACAAGAATAACAGGCCCGAACACGGGATCGGTGTGAACAGCAATGCGTAATTCCTGTGCACCGGAACGGTTGGCCATGCGCTGCACCAGCAAGCCGTCAATGCGGGCTTTCGGAAAATTGTAGGAAACACGATCCAGAATCGCCTGGGAGGCATTGGCAACTTCGGCTGCCGTTCGCAGATGCAACATGACACCATGCACTTCTGATTTATGGCGGATATCAGGAGAGCGCAATTTGACGGCAACCGGATAGCCAATCTGCTCGGCAATATGCGCGGCTTCAGCGGGATCAGACGCAATCCAGGTCGGGAGAGTATGAAAACCATAGCTTTCCAGCACCGGGCGTACTTCATGTGTTTCCAGATGATGGATTTTCTGATCGAGTAACTGATCCAATAATTGATGCACCAACCCAGGGTTGCTCTGGGTCTCACCGAAAGAGGACGGGGTTTCCATCAGCTGTTTCTGATTGCGACGGTACTCGACCAGGTGCATGAAGGCAGTGACAGCACTTTCCGGTGTACGATAAGCCGGAAAGCCGGACTGTGTGAAAACTTGTCTGGCTTTTAATGCCTGATTCTCTCCGGCCCAGTTACTGAGGATGTTGAAATGCAGGGTGCGGGGGTGCTGCTGAAGCACCTTGACCATGTGCTCTGCGGTCTCTTTGCTCGGTGCAATGGCAGAAGGAGAGTGCATAATGAGCAGGGCATCGAAATCGTCGCTGTCTAACAGAATCTTGGTGGCCGCTTCATAACGGGCGATATCGGCATCCCCGACGATATCAATCGGGTTAGATTGAGACCAGCTGGCCGGTAATACAGCAGAAAGTTTAGCGATAGTCTCCTGGCTCAGTGTCGCGAGTTTCCCGCCTCGTTCACTGAGGGCATCGACGGCCATAATCGCAGGCCCGCCACCATTGGTCAGAATCGCCAAACGTTCGCCCCGCAAAGGCACAGCGTGAGCCAGCGTTTCCACCGCTGCAAACAGATCATGGGTGTTGTGCACCCGCAGCATCCCCGATCGTTTGATGGCGGCATCATAGACGGCATCCAGGCCGATTTCTCCTCCGGTGTGAAGGTGAGCAGCGGCGCTGCCAATTTTCGTCCGGCCACTTTTCAGCACCAGTATGCGCCGGGTTCGTGCTGCTGCTCGTGCGGCAGACATGAAGCGCCGGGCATCACGTATTGAGTCGATATACAGCAAGATAGCCTGTGTTTTGCTGTCACGACACAAGGTATCTAACAGTTCAGCAAAACCAATATCGCAGGTATCGCCCAGCGAGATAAAGGTCGAAAAGCCAATATTCTTATTCTTGGCCCAGTCCAGAATGGTGGTACAGACCGCCGCAGACTGTGAAATGAAGGCAATATTACCTTTGTTGGCGGAAACCGGTGAGAAAGACGCATTAAGATTATGCCAGGGTAAGATCATCCCCATGCTGTTTGGGCCGATCAGCCGCATCCCGTACTGTCTGGCGGTTTCATGCATGCGCACATCTTCTGTGACACCGTCACTATCGGGTTCTACGTTCATTCCTGCCGCTAACACTATGGCCAGTTTGACGCCTTTACGGCCTAACTGATCGATAATACTGACGTTTCTGTCACCATTGGTGCATAAAACGGCCAGGTCAGGTACGCGAGGCAGGCTATCGATGTCTGGATAGGCTAACACTCCTGCAACTGCGTCATACTTGGGGGTCACTGGCATGATGGGCCCATGAAAGTTACCAGACAGCAGGTTTTTGATAACCACATAACCGGCACGCTTGGGGTTATCCGATGCGCCGATAATGGCGACAGAACGTGGCTTCAGTAGTGACTCGAGTCCTTTCATGGCATTTTCTCTCAGTATTTCGTAAAGAATTAACACTCAGCGACAGACAATCATTTTTCTCGCTTGGTTGCATGATGGGGTAGCTTTTCATTCACTGCTGTGAGTGTAATGGAACCCATTCGACATTGTTTGAAAAAGAAGAAGGTGCCGTGCTTCATTCTTAGTATTTTTATATTGCACAATTTCATTAAAAACTGGAATTTACATAAAAAATCAATCTATTATTGATATAACTTTGAACCTGTGACGTAACGCCAATTCTATCGCATACAGAGTGATGCAAGCTTGATTGGCATCAGGTCGGGGTGCAGAATCTTTTTAAAGACAAATTTGATCAGGCACGATGATAATGAAAAAAATTGCCTTAATGGTTGCAATTACATCAGCTTTAGCAGGCTGTGCGCTAGATAATGAACGTCAGACAATGAATGGCACTGTGGTTCCAACATTGGATGAGCAGGAACAAGCGGCAATGGCCGTAGAGCAGGGCGCAACGGCTGAGCCGATGGCGGTTGAACAGTTGGATGAACCTATTCCTCCTCTGAACCCTGTTGATATAGCAATCACAGATGAAGTAGTACCCCTTGATCAGGAGATTGCTCCCGTAGACGCACCAGCAGCTCCTCAAGAAAAATCCGTGGCTGCAATCGCAGAGCCTGAGCCAATGACTGACTCCGTCGTGGCAGCTTCGAAGATCAATGAGTCACAAACGGCAAAAGTCAGCTATGAATATGTGACGGAACCTGTATCGGGTTTCACTGTTCAGGTGCTGGGTGTCAGTAAAAACAGTGGTTTTGCTTCATACATTGCCAAGTTGCCAGGGCAGCAACCTGTGTGGGTGAATCAGAAAACCTTTCACGAAAAGCCTTGGTACACGTTACTTTACGGACACTTTGATACCGTTCAGCAAGCCCAGGCTGCCATCAAAGATTTACCTGCAGAAATCCGTTCATTCGGTCCCTTTGTTCGTAGTCTGGCCAAGATTCATCAGTCACCTGAGCCTAAGCTGACCAAGATAAACTAATACACCCGATAAGCTCTTCCCTGGAAGAGCTTATTTTTTGCATCGTTGACCGCTTTCGCGGCAGGGAATCAGGCCAATAGCTTGATGCCTGGTAGATAAGATGCAATAGTTGATGCCCTGAAGGCTGCCGGGGGCGCTTCGTAATATCATCACTTAGAACAGATGAAACCCGGTGGTACAAACAAATTTCGGCCTGCCATGATCGGCAGGTGACGTTTTACAAGGGATCAAGATGAATCCAATTCACGTTTTACTTCTTTGTGGCGGTGGCAGCGCAGAACACGAAGTGTCTTTGGTTTCTGCCAATTTCATAGAACAAAACCTGCAGGCAATTGATGGCATTCGCTATATCCGTATCGAAATGCAAAAAGACGGCTGGTTTGACAGTGAAGGCCAGCGCTGGCAGTTGAACCTGGATCGCAGTATCCAGTCTGAATCAGGCGAGAAGCTACCCGTTGATTACGTTATTCCGTGTGTCCACGGCTACCCCGGCGAAACAGGTGATTTGCAATCTTTACTTGAAATAGCTGCTGTCCCTTATTTCGGTTGTGGCCCTCAGGCCAGCACGAATTGTTTCAACAAGATCACGACCAAATTGTGGTTTGATGCACTGGGCATTCCTAATACACCTTATGTGTTTCTGAGCGAGCAGGACGAAGAGTCGTTACGTACTGCCAAAGATGCATTAGCCCGTTGGGGAAGTGTTTTTGTCAAAGCGGCCTGCCAGGGATCATCCGTGGGCTGTTATAAAGCGACTGACCAGGAAAGCCTGATCGAATCACTGAACAAGGCGTTTACCTTTTCAGAACAGGTTTTGGTTGAGAAAGCCATCAAGCCCAGAGAGTTAGAAGTGGCTGCTTATCAGTATGGCGATGAATTGATTGTCACCAAGCCAGGGGAAGTGACCTGCCCGGACGGTAAATTCTACACTTACGAAGAAAAATACAGCACAGAAAGCCATTCGACCACCACTGTCGAAGCGTCAGGTCTCACAGAAGAGCAGATTGAAGCCATTCGCAGTTATGCCAGAAAAGCGTTTGTCCATATGAAGTTAAAAGATCTGTCACGAATTGATTTCTTCCTGAGTGAAGAAGGTGACATTCTTCTTAATGAAATTAATACTTTCCCTGGTATGACGCCGATATCCATGTTTCCTCAGATGCTGGCTCACCATGGACACAGTTTTACGGACTATCTTGAGAAAGCTATCAAAAGTGCGGTGCATCCATCCAGCCAGTGATTTTACAGTTATAAAAACGCCAGCCTGACTGGCGTTTTTTTCATTGGCTGCAATACTGACGATGAGACTGAAAAAGAACCCTATGCTGACGAACAAACAGAAAGCTGCGCGTTTTAAAGCTATGCAGAACAAGAACTACAGAGCCAGTTTAAAACTGGAGGGCTTTGAATTAGACGGGGCGCCCGGTACAGAACCATCAAGCGAACCCTCAGTGTCTGAATATGAACAAATCGCTCGGTTAAAGAAGCATTATGCGAGATAAATACGGTGTTCAGCAGGATCCTGATTGCTACCCCGGTTCGGCTGTTCTCATCAACTTACTGAATATCAATGATGAAGATAAACTCGCTCTGGCTGAGCGGGATTTCACCCGGGTTCGGGCAGAGCATTTTGTACCTGAGTTTGACCGATTTAATTTAGCCTATCTGAGACAAATACATTTCACTCTGTTTCAGGACTTATACCCCTGGGCCGGTGATATACGACGTGTTGATATCACCAAAGGCCAGAGTCGTTTTTGTCATGCCAGGAATATTGAAAGAGAAGCGACACGCCTTTTTGCTTCACTGGCTGATGAATCACATCTCTGCGGGCTGGACTTTGATCATTTTATCCGCCGTATTGCCCATTATTACTGTGAATTGAATGTCATACACCCGTTCAGGGAAGGGAATGGGCGCGTTCAACGTATTTTCTTTGAAATTCTGGCCCTCAATGCCGGATACGAAATATGTTGGGAAGGCATTAACCTCAAAGAGTGGGTCGAAGCGAATCAGGCGGGTTATTTTGGCATTATGGCTCCTTTGGAAGGCTTGTTCGAACGAATCACTCAACCTGTCCATGCTGTCGTTCAACCTCAGTGGGCATCCGGTCCGGGCGCTTAAATCGACACTACTTTTCCCAATCTTTTTTCTTCACGTACTTTGCAATTTCCGTATCGTGTTTATCTTTATGGCCTACATACTGTGCCGGCATCGCAGGGCTCTTCCAGCGGCCCTGGGATTGGATGTCCGGAATGGATACGCCAGCATCGGATAAATCTTTGGCGGCGCCTACTCTGGGCGACTGGCCTGAAAAAATATTGTCCTGACTGAGCCCGAGCTCTTCACCGGCACGGCGAAACACCCGGTAGATGGATGAGTGGTCAAGCGGTTGCTCGCCAATATTGCCATGACGGTCAATTCTTCGAAAGACAACACCTGATTCAATCATGCCTACCGTTAGCCAACGTTGCATACTACGAGATGCAATGGGACTCAATGCAATAGTGTGATCCTGGATATGCAGACTGATAAGTCCAGACGCGTCAATCGAGATATTTTCAATGGTCAGTGCTGCCAGTTCACTCCGCTTTAGCATTGCTTCAAACATGACAGCCCAAATCGCCAGATCACGAATGTCTTTGGGTTTGGTAGAGAGTGAGAAAACATCAACCAGCTGTTGCAAGTGATCATCTCTGAAGGCGTTCGCGTTTTTATAGTCGTCTTTTTTTTCTACACAATATTTATTCAGTACCAGCCTGACTTCAGTATGACGGCAAGGATCGGGGAGGGCATGACAGCGGTGAACCAGCCCGATTGTGACAATGTAACGCTTAAGACTTGCCAGCTTGCGTTTCTTGGCCATCGTATCAATAAAGTTATGTACCGTTTTCACCGTTGCCGGCAAAGGAATGGCGTGTTTGTCCAAGCAGTATTGAATGAAGTTATTCCAGTCATTTTTGAAAGCAAGCAATGTGTTTGGTGAATACTGCTTATGCGTTAAAACTTCCCAGATTTCAATATCTTCTATAGGGAGTGTGAAGACCTTGATACTGTCTTTTTTCTTATTTTCATCAGCAATGGGAGGAATTTTCTTCATTTAATGCACTATAACTTATTTGTTGATAATGAATACTATATACTAAGCCGCCTCATAAACAAGACGGCATGTAACAAACATTAAATAGTTAGCCAAAACGGAAGGTTAGTCGTCCTCATCTGACTTTTCTACATCAACCAAGTAGTCGCCCATCAGCCAGTTCCTGCCGAGCAACAGCTTGTATTCCAGCTTACTCCTGTTTCGCAAGTTTACAGTGACTTGTTTATGTTCACCGTTCCAGCTTAAATCCATTTTTACTGCATAACGGCGTTCAACACCTTGAGCATTACGAATTTTACTGACTTTAACTATTTTTGCTTTGTGGGTGGTTGTTTCACCTTTTTCATTTTTTGTCTTGAATTCCACCATATTGCCTAGATTTTCACGCATATCCTCGCTTTTATCGCCTAATATACGGATATCGTAAGCATTGATCGAAGACGTGTTCGCGCCAGTATCAATTCGGGCTTTATATTCGAGTTCCAAATCCTGGACGTTGATAGTTTCAACTTGACCTACAATGGATTTTTTTTCGAGAGGTCGACTGTCAGCCAAGGAAGAGGGGCTGTTAAGTGCAAATACAACTAACATTAACGGAATCAATGCTTTTTTCACGGAACCTCCAAGAAAAGTGCCAATAGTAAATATGATTACTATAAACATAAGTCAGGTCTGTTTGTTCAGCTTAAAGTTAAAGGTCTGATGAGGTAAGCTTAGGTTCAGCTAATCGACCTTTAGTCTCAATGCTGAGCGAATCTGTTGATAACAAGCAGGTGTCGGTGAAAAACGAATGGCCGTTATGCCCAGCTTTCTGGCCGCGAGTACATTGTCTTCATTGTCATCAATAAAATACGTATCTTCTGGACTAAGCGCGTACTTTAACATAAGTGATTGGAATATTTCAGGTTCTGGCTTCATCAATAGCTCTTTAGCAGAAACCAGACCACCATTGAATAATGAAATGAAATCATGTTTATCATAGAGCGTATCGAAAAAGGCGCTACTCATGTTCGTGAGATAGTACAAGTTAAAATCCTGTTCCAGTAAGTCTTCAAGTAAGTTTTTCGACGCATCGATGACAGTCAGACTGTTTTGAATGTGATCGATGAAATCTTCCATTCTTGCCTCTGGAAAACCGGTACGAGCAGCAAATTTGGGGATAACTTCGGCCATCAGCATAGTACCGCGATCCAAAGCCAACCAGTCAGGGTGCTGAAGTACATGTGTCAGCAGCATGTCTTGCTCGTAAGTAGACTGAGTGAAAGTAGAGACGATTTTGTGCGGGTTCCAATCAAACAGCACAGCACCAAAGTCAAAAACTACGTTATGAATCATATGCGTTTCCGTTAGAGGCCTATTTATTGATAATATTCGGGCTTAGCCTGGTCGCAAGCCTCTATATTCAACCTGATGGCCAGGTCACACTTTTAAAGCAGTTATTGGGGTCGATTTCATGAGTGATAACAGCCGATTAGTCTATTCAACAGATGCAGGCAGAATTAAAGAAGAGAAAACAGTCCCGGAACGTCTGAAAGGCGATGGCGTGGTACGAATTCAGCGCCAGACAAAAGGCCGTAAAGGAAAGGGAGTCTGTATTGTCACCGGGTTGGATCTGAATGATGCTGAGCTCAAGCTTTTGGCCGCTGAGTTGAAAAAAGTCTGCGGTTGCGGCGGTTCTGTAAAAGATGGAACCATAGAAATTCAGGGCGATAAGCGCGATCTCATCAAAAGCACACTTGAGAAAAAGGGACACACGGTAAAACTAGCCGGTGGCTGAGAGACTAACATCAGTCTGGCAATCCTGGTTTCGGCAGCCAACCAGGCTCTAATCAGCGCAATCTGGCAAGGGAATGCCAACGTTGCCACAACGTATACATGCCAACAAGATTGCCTACGCACTTTAAGGAACCCGACGAACACATTGGCGTTCGTCGAGCTTAGGTAATTCCACCTGACATTGAAGAACCAGGCAAACTGACATTTGCAGCAGGACTTAAATATAAGTGTGAATTACCTATTTTATGGTAAATCAGCGTTATGGTTAAATAGCGAGAACCTGTCTGGCGAGGCCGTCATATAGAAGGGAGCAGAGAGCCCAATGTGTAGACTCCCATACATCCAATTTAACATAATCTATGTAATGCGCACCAAGATTGATAAACCAAATCTAAAATGTCTCTTTTCTGCAAAGTAAAAATGTCGAGTTAACTTATCACTGCCCGTGATATTTCTATTGCCTCTGTCATGGCCTATGACGTTGATTAAGCAAGGTTATACCAGCACTACAAATGATTCTTAACACTTTGCCACTGGTATTTCGTCCAGCTTGGTGGTCCATCGGTTGGAGCGGAATGCTTGGCGCATGTGCCAATTGCTGGTTGCGATAACGGATGCCGGTTTAAGGCCGTTCTTATAGCGCGTATTGAGCTTGTCCGTGATGAGCATGAGATCACGGCGTTTGCTTTCTTGCAGCGCATCTCCGCTAAACATGTCTAACTGAAGTTTGTTCTGACTCACAGGGCTAAGCTCATTCAGCATTACGCCAATTTTTTGATATGAATAACCAGGACGATACATTTTAGCCAGCTGCGCTTGTGCAGAAATGATCAGTTTTTGTGTATCCTGAGTTGGACAAACCAAGGATTCCATACTGCTTTTATTGTGTTGAGGTAACTGTTTATAGCGATTTGTTCGTATATAAACCCCAACAGAGGACGCTTGGCTCCCCTGTTTTCTTAGTTTTTCACCTGCACGATGGCAATGGAAAGCAAGAGCTGATTGTAATTCTTGTTGATCCGTAATACCGACACCAAAGCTCCGGCTCGAGAGAATTTGTTTTTTAGTTACATCAATATCTCCTGGATCAATACAACTGATTCCCTGGAGCTCTAATACTGTACGAGTAAGTCCTACATTCCAGAGTTGACGCATAAACGCAACATCCTGATTTGCTAGTTGCCACGCGGTTGTTATACCACTGGTTTTCAGTCGGGTGGCCAATCGCGTTCCAATCCCCCACACTTCTTGAACATCCATTCTTTCCAGCAGCCACTGTCTTTGCCGTTCTGTTTGAATATGAAGCACGCCATGCACTCTGTTTTCGTAGCGTTTGGCTGCATTGTTTGCAAGTTTCGCCAGTGTTGGTGAAGTACCAATGCCAACACGAACGGCTAAACCGAGCCTGTTACTGATTGCTTCTACAATACTTTTTCCATAACTTGTCAGCGTTTCAGTTGCCAAACCGTCTAAACGTATAAACGCTTCATCAATTGAGTACTGCTCAACCTGAGGAGAAAATTGCCTCAACTCGTCGATAAAGCGCTGGCTCATATCAGCGTACAGACTGTAATTTGAACTGCGTACCTCAACACCTGCGCGTTTAGCTTCTCGTTCAATTTTGTACCATACTGCGCCGCGTTTTATCCCTGCCGCTTTTGCTTGCGCATTAACAGCAACACAACAGCCATCGTTGTTTGAAAGCACCACAACAGGTTTGTTTGCTAGTTTGGGGTCAAATAATTGCTCGCAGGCTGTATAAAAACTCTGAACATCAACCAGCGCCCAGATCTGATCCTTGTTTCCAGATACTGTTTGAGTCATTAGCGCTCCAGCAAGTTATGAATATTTCGTGTAACTACGCCAAAAATTTCAGAGTCCTCCGGCATAGGAAATGGCTTCATCGCCGGGTTTTCAGCTTTTAACCACCAGGTATTGTTATGTCGAATGAGGCGCTTACACGTGAACTCATCGAAGATGCGGGCAATGACAATCCGGCCCGGCAATACAGCTTCAGCACGGTCCACAACCAATAAATCGCCATCGTAAATACCGGCCCCAGTCATAGACTCGCCAGACGCTTTCAGTACAAAAGTGGCATTGGGATGGCGAATGAGATAATCCATCAGTTCCAGTGATTCTTCATGCCCTTCAGCTGGTGAGGGAAACCCGCACCGAACAGATTCAATAAACAAAGGTAATACAGCCATTGTTACCCTCTCAATAAATACTGTATATAAAAACAGTATAAAAGGTTATAGGCATACTGAACAGAGAAAATACGCGGCATGGCGCTGAAAAGTTCAGCGTGTTGCTAATGCACTGAAATACAGAGATAAAATGTATAACTCTTTGTCTTACATAGAGGCGATGTTGATGAAGCCTGTTTTTATATACAGTACTGTGGTACTCTGGCGCTCATAGCATTCATGCTGTTGCAGATTTGCAAAAAACGGGCAAGTTTGCTTTAAAAAACAACAAACTCAACGCTAATTTAGGGATTTATCCGATCGCCAGTTTATCTTATTGCTAAACTGGCCGCCTGTTGGTGACAGGGATTGGAATTGGAGAATGAAAATGCGAAAAATCATCATGATTTTAGCACTGGCCGTGCTCAGTGGCTGTGCTTTACAGCCTGACCCGCAGTATCACACTGGGCAGTGCGTCGGAAAAATGACAACAGAAGAAGCGTATGGGCATCTGGACCCTAATCGTTACACTATTCAGGTGCTGGCTCTGAGTGAAGAACGAGATATTCGCGGCTATCTGCGGGAAATCCCAGGGCAGGATCCAATTTGGGTTAACTGGAAGCATAGTTTAGGTAAGAGCTGGTACGCTGTTATTTATGGCGATTTTGCCACTAAACAAGAAGCAAAACAGCGTATCCAAACATTGTCGCCTCGTATATTGGCACAAGGTCCGTTCGTCCGCAGTTTTGCGGAAGTGCAAAGTGATAAGCAAACTGACGTTTTTCGTATGCGTTAAAAAAATGCGCTCAGACTGTCTGGGCGCACTTCTCTGACCCTTTTCACACTACAACTTTTCAATGAGCTCAGGTAAGATCTCAAACAAGTCACCGACTAACCCATAGTCAGCTATATCAAAGATTGGAGCATCAGGATCTTTGTTGATGGCAACAATCACTTTTGCATCTTTCATCCCAGCCAAGTGCTGTATTGCTCCTGAAATACCTACAGCAATATACAACTCTGGCGCAACAATTTTACCGGTCTGACCTACTTGCAGATCGTTTGACACAAAGCCCGCATCGACAGCCGCTCGGGAAGCCCCCACAGCGCCACCGAGTTTATCCGCCAGCGTTTCTATCATTGTGAAATGTGCTTTATCTCCAAGCCCGCGGCCACCGGAAACCACCACACGCGCAGCCGGCAATTCCGGGCGGCTACTTTGCGTAATTTCACTGGACACATATTCAGAGTTCGGCGATTCGATCACTTTTTCCAATTCGGCAATTGGGGCCGCTGCCCCGCTTGTTGCTGAAGAAGCAAATGCTGAAGCACGTACCGTAATCAGCTTTTTACTATCTCGCGACTTCACTTTAGCTAATGCGTTACCTGCATATATCGGCCGGATTACAGTATCGGCAGATTCAATGCTGACTACATCTGCCAGTAACCCAACATCCAGAAGACCGGCTACACGCGGTAATATGTTTTTCCCGGTTGTCGTTGCTGCCATCAGTAAGTGCGAATAATCGGCTGATAGTTCAGCGATAAGCGCTGACAGATTTTCAGCCAGCCAATGCGTGTACACAGGATGATCGACCAGAAGCACTTTACTCACACCCGCAATGCCAGCGGCCTGCTCTGCAACAGCCTGGCATTGATAACCCGCCACTAAGATCTGACAATCACTCTCCAGTGACTGACTCGCAGTTATCACCTTAGATGTCTCAGGTGACAGCGTGTGATTATCGTGTTCTGCAATGATAAGTACACTCATGAGATCACCTTGGCTTCATTTTTTAATTTATCAACCAATTCAGAGACTGAACCTACTTTTGTGCCCCCCTGGCGAGCAGGTGGTGATGAAATTGACAGTATTTCCTGGTTTTGTGACAGCGTCACCCCCAGGCTATCCAAGCTGATAACATCCAGCGGTTTTTGTTTCGCTTTCATGATATTGGGCAATGAGGCATACCTGGGCTCATTTAACCGGAGATCTGTACTGACTACCGCAGGCAGCCGTAACTTGAGAGTTTCCAAGCCGCCATCAATTTCGCGTGTCACTTTGATGAAGCCGTTATCTACTTCAATCTTTGAGGCAAAAGTCCCCTGAGGAAAACCGGATATGGCAGCTAACATTTGAGCGACTTGATTATTATCTGAATCAATCGATTGCTTGCCCATAATCACCAGATCAGGCGATTCACTTTTTACAAGGGCATGAAGAATACGTGCAATATTCAGAGGCTCAGCTTGAGCGGCACTATCAATGTGAATTGCTCTGTCGGCGCCAAGTGCCAAAGCAGTACGAAGCTGCTCCTGGCAACTCGTTTCACCCACGCTGACTACAACCACCTCACTGGCCGAGCCGGCTTCTTTCATGCGAACCGCTTCTTCTATGGCAATTTCGCAAAAAGGGTTAATGGCCATTTTAACATTATGTTGTTCAACGCCTGAGCCGTCGGATTTAACACGAATCTTCACATACGGGTCTATCACCCTTTTGATTGCGACTAACACTTTCACTGGCGTCTCCTTGGAAAATCAATACGTTAAAGCAAGATAACTGATTGACAGGCTCCCAATCGGGTATTCACAAGCCGAGAGATGTCTTTTGCATTGAGTGTGGTTCGGGTTTACGTTTACGTCAACTGGACTACAGTTACTCATAGTCTTAATAAAAGGGACATGGGGCATGGAAAGAGAAAGCATGGCGTTTGATGTGGTCATTGTCGGAGCCGGTCCAGCGGGGTTGTCAGCAGCATGCCGGCTGATGCAACTGGCTAAGGAGAGTGGAAAGGAGCTATCGGTTTGTGTGATCGAAAAAGGGGCTGAAGTAGGCTCGCACATCATATCCGGTGCCCTGTTTGAACCCAGCTCATTAAATGAGTTGTTCCCTGATTGGCAAAGCCACGAGGCACCACTTTATACCCAGGTCCGGGACGATAAGGTGTATTGGCTCTCCAATCAGTACAATCAGTTCTGTCTCCCTTCAGCGTTTGTTCCTTCCCCTTTGCAGAATGATGGGAATTTCATTATCAGTCTGGGCGAATTATGCCGCTGGCTGGCTCAACAGGCAGAAGCGCTGGGAGTATCTGTTTTTCCGGGGTTTGCTGCAGCTGAGTTATTTTTTAACGATTCTGGTGCCGTAGCTGGGATCATGACGACTGATATGGGACGCGACAAACAAGGTAATGAAAAATCAGGTTTTCAGCCGGGTATCATACTTGAAGCAAAATATACGCTTATTGCTGAAGGCTCTCGCGGGCACTTAGGAAAAACCGTCATAGATCGTTATGAACTGGATAAAGATAAAGTGCCCCAGCATTACGCCATTGGCTTGAAAGAGCTGTGGGAAATTCCGGCCGAACAACACCAGGCTGGGCTTGTCGTGCATACTTCCGGTTGGCCACTCAGCAAGACCCGAACCTCAGGTGGGGGCTTTATGTACCATCTTGGCGATAACCTTGTGTCTGTCGGATTAGTGGTCGATCTTAATTATCGGCACCCTTATCTCAGCCCTTTTGATGAATTTCAGCAAATGAAACACCATCCGGTTTTCGCCTCTGTGTTAAACGGCGGGGAACGACTTTCTTACGGGGCACGAGCTATTACAAAGGGCGGACTGCATGCCCTGCCGGAGCAAAGCTTTCCTGGCGGATTATTGATTGGGTGTGATGCTGGGACGTTAAACAGTGCAAAAATCAAAGGCTCTCATACTGCGATGAAATCTGGCATGCTCGCTGCTGAAGCTGTTTTTTCGGAGTTAGCCGTTAATCACTCGCACACATCACCCGATTATCATTCGTTGTTTGAGAAATCATGGTTGAAAGAGGAGCTATTTGAAGCCAGAAACTTCACCTCGCAGGTGCATCGCTTAGGCACATTACTTGGCGGAGCCATCGCAGCGTTAGAGTTCAATGTGCTGAAAAAAAGCCTGTTTTCATTTCGGGATGATAAACAAGACTATCAAACCCTGAAAACGACCAATCAGGCTGAACCGCTTTTATACCCTAAACCGGACGGAAAACTCAGTTTTGACCGAACTTCCTCGGTTTTTCTATCAACGGTTAAACATGATGAAAACCAGCCATGCCACTTGATACTGCAAGATGATGAGTTGCCGATAAAAATGCACCTGGACAAGTATGCCGAGCCTAGCCAGCGATATTGTCCGGCGGGCGTGTATGAAATTGTAGAAAATAACGGACAGAAACGATTTCAAATCAATGCCGGAAACTGCATTCACTGTAAAACATGCGATATAAAAGATCCGTCCCAGAATATAATCTGGACCCCACCAGAAGGCGGTAGCGGGCCCAATTATCGCTCGATGTGAATGTGATCAGCTCAAGGGTGCGTCTCTGTCCGCATCCAATCTAGATAGGCCTGGTAACCGGCCTCAATGGGCAGGCAAATGATTTCCGGCGTTTCATAATTATGATTCGCCAGAATATCGGCTTCGACTTCTGAATACTTGTCTTGAGTTGTTTTAATGACAACCAGTTTTTCTTTGTCAGACTGGATTTTGCCTTTCCAGTGGTAATAACTGTCAATACTCTGCACCTGAACACAGGCAGCCAGATGTCTGTTCAACAGAGAATGGATGATTGCCTCACCCACATTGTCGTCTAAAAAGGTCGTCAGCACGACACAATATCCTTTTTTTAACATCTATCCACCTTATTAATCAGGATCGATCAACGCTGCGCCAGTGCCACTTTGGCACTTAAGGCAACCAGTAAACCACCAGAGACACCCTCAATCGCTTTCGCATAACCTGACATCTTAGGGTTACCAAAAACAAAACTCCCCAACATGGCGTAAAGTAAGTTGATGCAAGTGGCTAAAACACTGAACAGTAAACCCAGGATCAAAAGTTGTGTGGTGACCTGGCCAGCGCTGACATCAATGAACTGAGGCAGAAAGGACAGGAAAAACAAGGCAACTTTAGGATTCAGCACGCTAACAATCACGCCTTGCATAAACACATTCGAGGTTGATTTTACTGGTGCGGAAACTGTCAGCTGGCTCTTCCCGCGAATACTGTTTCTAATTGACGAAATTCCTAAATAGAGTAGATACGCTGCCCCTAAGTATTTTATTACGCTAAATAAAAAAGCGGAGCTGAGTATAATCGTTGAAAGCCCAAGTACAGCAGCCAGCGTATGTCCCAAGTACCCTATCCCCAGCCCCAGAGCCGCTTGAATGCCTAATTGCATCTTGCCACGCATAGCGTTCGACACAATATAGATAACATCTGGACCCGGTACTAAGTTGAGGCTGATTGAGGCCAGAGCAAAAAGTAAAAGCGTTTGAAATTCCATTTTTATCTTCACCTTAACGTTGTGAGCACTTGATTTTCACGCAAAGACCATGAGTAAATAAAGGTTATTCGGGTGATGCTTTTATCTGATTAACGACTGAAATCACACCGAGCATAAGTGGATATAAAGCATCAAATTTCATAAAAAATCAAGAATCTCGTATCTCATGCTGGAATTAACAACGGGCCTGAATATTGACACTTCTATTGGTTATTCCTTTTAAGAACAAAAAGAACGAAATACAAATCATCTAATAACAAATAAGTATACCTTTATGGCAACTTTGTGTTTCCTGTGAATAGATTGTGTAACATCTGTGTGTTAGTGTTTTCTGGTACTGCAATAAAAACACGAAAAAATAGTTAGCTTGCTCAAACCTTGTAGAGGGGACCAGATATGGATGTCAATACACAGGAAGTAAGTAGCTTTGATACTGATGTTATTCATTTGTATTTGCAGGAAATCTCGCATAAATCACTACTCAGTAAAGAAGAAGAAGTTCAATACAGTCGTAAAAGTCTGGCTGGCGATCCACACGCGAAATCTGTCATGATTGAGAGTAATTTGCGTTTGGTGGTCAGTATCGCTAAGAAATATCGTGGCAGCACGATGCAGCTTAGCGACTTAATTGATGAAGGCAATATTGGTTTAATTACTGCGGTTGAAAAATTTGATCCTGAACGTGGATTCCGTTTTTCGACGTACGCAACATGGTGGATTAAACAAACCATTGAACGTGCGATCCACAACCAGGGAAGAACCATCCGGCTGCCTGTTCACGTATCAAAGGAAATCAATACCATACTTCGTACGCACAAACAGCTGATGAAAAACAGTAATCAGGAGCCTACTCACGAGCAGGTTGCTGAAAAAATGCAAAAAACTGTAGATGAAATTTCGGAAGTCCTGTCCTACGACACACCTGTGGTTTCTATCGATCAATCTTTGTCGGACGACAGCAACTCAAATTCCATCGCGGCTTTCATCGCTGATACCAACATGACAGCTCCGGATGCGTCGATGGATCAATCAGACATTCATGCACTTGCTCTGACTATGCTGAAAAGCCTGAATGAACGAGACAGAGAAATACTGTGTCGTCGCTTTGGGTTACTTGGCTACGAAGCGCAGACTCTTCAGGAAGTGGCGGAAGAGGTAGGTCTTACCCGCGAACGTATTCGTCAACTGCAGGTAAGCTCATTGAATAAGTTGAAAAATGCACTTCAGCGTGAGAATTACAGCCTGGAGATGCTGTTTTCTGAAACAGCGTAATTGACTGATTTTACACCAACAAAGCCTGGTAATCTGCCAGGCTTTTCTCTATTTGTAGTATTTGACAAAACTCTGACACCTTCCCCTAACCATAAAGCAAAAATCCTTACTGCCAAATTGCTTGGCAGACATTTGTATTTTACTCATAATTTGGGTTAACCCATTCAGTTAGCAGTGTAGAGATCATGATATTCAGAAAACTGTGTTTCCTCGCTTCTGTCGTTTTACTGACGTCTTGTGCCAGCTATAGTATTACGGAACAAGAAGTACAGAATTACCTTGATAAACAGGCACGTGTTGAGCAAAAGGTAGGGTTTGGCGGGTTTGTTCAGGCTCACGTTCTGTTTAACGACATCAAAGTCGGCATTGGTCGTTCGGCATCGGATCGTATTAATCTCGAAGCAAAATCTAAAGCAGATATCAGTATCAAGGGTCAACCGCAGCAAAAAGTGGCTATCAATGTCAACTTCAGTGCGATCCCCTATTACGATAAAAGTGAGGGGGCTATTTACCTGAATAATTTGAAAGTAGAATCTCTGGATATTACCCCAAATACCCTCGGTCCCTTTGCCAGTAGCCAGGTACTTTCTCCTCTCATCGAGATCGTGGGACAATATCTATTGAAGATACCTGTCTACAAACTCCAGGAAGACGACTTTAAGCAATCGCTTCTGAAAACGGCCAGGCCGGAACTTAAAATCAAGAACCATGCTCTGGTGATTCAAATCTGATCAGCCGGTATTGATGTAATGAAAGCACTGTGCAATGTGTGTTGTACCAGTGCTTTTATTTTGTCGCAAACAAATAAGTTATAGTGCACTAAAGGTACATAACGCAATCCTCAGCGACTTCAGCGAAAAATGTTAAATAACAAAACTGTAGCCAATAAATATCATCGCCAGACACCACACTGGTAGCTGTCTTTTGAGCAAACCGAAACCAATAACAACCACCAGGATGTCCCACCCACTAGTTATTGAAGATGTTGTAATAACCGGGTCGACCCAAGCTGCTGCTAACAATCCGACGACAGAAGCTGTGATTGTTTTAACTGAAAGACGTAAACGGGGATGTTGCAATAATGATTGCCACGCAGGTAAAAAGGCAAAAAGAAGCAAACTGCCCGGTAAAAAAATCGCCAGCGTTGCCAGTACACTGCCCCAAACAGCCGTTTCAGGTAAAGACGCCGCACCCAAATAACTCGCCATGGTAAACATTGGGCCTGGAACAAGCTGGGCAGATGCGTAAGCGCTCAAAAATGTATTTGCATCAATCCATTGCTGGACTAATGGCTCCAGTAAGGGAAGAACAACGTGCCCTCCTCCGAAGACAAAACTGCCCGCCTGATAGAAATTATTAAACACAGCCCATTCTTTTGAGAGAACAGCCAGATATGGCAGTCCCAGCAAAAGCACCAGAAAGACGGCAAGAATGACGACATTTGATTTTCCCGGGGAGGACGGAGGCATCGTTTTGTCCGTCGGTTCTTTTTGCATGAAAGACAGGACGAAACCTGTGGCTGCAGCCAGCAGTATCGGTAACAACTGCCCGCTTAATTCATGAGTAAAAAAGACACTGATTGCTGCTAACACAGCAATGCAAACGGTCAGTTTATCTGTCAGGTTTTTCTTAACCATACTGAACAAAGCATCAGCGACAACCACAACCGCAAGCAGTTTTGCCGCCTGAATAACCTGATATACCCATTCTGGCTGGTAGTCTCTGTTCTCCAGAACGGCGAGTACTGTTAACAAAGCTGCAGACGGTAAAGTAAAGCCAACAAATGCCGCCAATGCACCAATATAGCCGGCTTTTCGATACCCAATAAACATACCTAACTGACTGCTGGCGGGCCCGGGTAAGAACTGGCATAGCGCCGTCGCCTGAGAAAATTCAGAATCTGAAAGCCACTGTTTCTTCTGTACAAATGATCGCTGGAAATAGCCGATATGAGCAACAGGGCCGCCAAAGCTGCCTAAACCCAACACAAGAAATGAACAGAACACCTGCAATACGGGCTCAAGTGAGGAAATTAACCTTCTTTTTAATGAATCCTGGATCATAACTACCGAATCAAATTGTGATTGTTTACACTAGCAAACAGTGAGACTGAGTATGACAATTTTATCTCTTATTTATGTATGAAATATTACAGGTAAACCCTTGATGTTAGAAAATTTGCAACAAATGGTGATCCTAGCCACTGTCAGTCACGAACAGAACTTCACGCGTGCCGCTGAACGCCTTGGCATTTCTAAATCACAGGTCAGTAAGCAAATTCGATTCCTTGAAGAACGCCTGGGTTGTCAATTAGTTCAGCGCAGCACACGCACTGTTGCCCTCACTGATATTGGCTTGCAATATGCCGAATTTGGGCAGCAACTGCTTGATACCGTAAAAGAAGCAGAGGCTTTGGTTGCAGGGTATAGAAATGAAATAAAAGGCGTACTCAGAATAGGTGTCGCCCAGTCATTTGGGAACACCAATATCACACCCGCAATGGTCGCTTTTCAGCGAGATCATCCTGAACTTGAGCTGGAAATCAGTCTTTTTGACCATCGCCCTAATCTGCTGGAAGAAGGCTTCGATTGCTGGCTGGCAATTCACGAACACCCGCCTGAAGGTATGGTTGCGAAAAAACTCGTCGATTGCGAATTCATCGTTGTCGCTTCTCCGGACTATATCGCTCTACACGGCAAACCCAAAACACCGGCTGATTTACGCAAGCACAATTGCATTACCTATGAAAGCCGGGATCGCAAATATGTCCAGTGGGACTTTTCGAAAGAGAGCGTAAAAGAGTCAGTGCGGGTCACAGGCAGCTACCGAATCAATAATGCCCCGGCCGTTTTAGAGGCGACAAAAGCAGGAGCAGGTATCGCCTATCTGGCCACCTACCTGATCCACGATGAATTGGAAACTCAGCAGTTAACCCAGGTGTTGGCAGACTGGAAACCAGAATTAGCGCTTCCCATGTACGCTGTCTATCCGCGTCACAAGTACCTGGCCCCCAAAGTAAGAGCCTTTATCGACTTTATGGCGGAATGGATGACCAGCCATCCCTTCCAGCCTCGCCAGTAGTCGCTGTGCTGCCACGTCTTAGAACTGCAGTTGAGGAACCTGACTTACTGTTCTACACCTATAGGTAGTTCTTACAGGTGAGCAGCCATGTTAACTCTTTCAGCCTACATTCGAGAAAAATGTCTCCGCATCATACTTTTATCAGGGTTACTGATTATGGCTGGCTGCGCCACGCAGGAAGAAACTGAACCGTCTCCGGCAGTAACCAGCACGCCGGCAACAGTTGAAGAGGTGACTGAGCCGCCACCACCACCAAAAGCAATCCTAACGGAAATCCCTGAGGTCAGTGACACCGTCTTTTTTAACGAAGGTAGTTTTGACATTTCACAACGAGAACAGCTGAAAATCGATCCCATTGCAGTCAGACTCAGGCAGCACCCTGACAGTAACGTAATCATCATAGGTCACAGTTCAGAGAGTGATAACGAAGAAGATAATATGGCGTTATCGTATGAACGGGCGTTCAGTGTCGCCATTTATATTGCATCTGTGTTTGGGATTGAAGAAGAACGTATTCAGGTCGTTGCCCAGGGCAATGGTGATCCGGCTACATCCGGGTCGAACAGCCGGGTTGAAGTCATTTCGCCAGAGACTGTGGTCAGAACATTAAATGCCTCAGATGAGGACGGAAAGTTCTGAACCACAGCTCCGTACAGGAAAAGATGTCAATTTATCCCTGTTTTTTCAACGCCGGGAATGCATACATTTTCTTGATGATCTCTGCCACGCCTTCCGGTTGAGAAGCCAGCTTACTGTTAAACTTCGCTTCTTCACTTTCGGTGACGGAATCGTCTTTAATGCCGGCAGCAATGTAATTTGCAGGGAATAAGTGATAAATACCCGTTATCTGGCGATCGATTTCTTCAGCCAGTTGCTCTGGGGTTTCAAATGGTTGCTTTATCACATCACCAAAGCTCACATGAACACGTCGTTTTTCTCCGACTATGCCCTGAACAATGCTTTCGATATCTTCAAACTCGCCTTTCTCATAGCTACCCGTTGTCTGCTTGGCATTCAGTTCGTTTGCCTTGGCTAAATCGCAGGGATCATTCTCATAAGAAATGGCCACAGGCACAATATTGAGCTGAGTCATGAACTCGGCAAAAGACTGTTTCCGTTTGCGTCCTTCCATGTAAAACATTTTCAGCAACGCAGGATCAGTCTTGTCGTTTCCGTCTTTCGCACGCCCTTCTTTCTGAGCAATCCAGATCGAGTGACCGGTTTCGATAGAGTTGGCAATATAATCTGACAGCAGACCCAGTGCTTTCATCATTTCACGTGGCGCTTTCACTGAACGTTTTACAATAAAGCTTTTGTTTAAACGCATCAGCTCTGTCGCACAGGGCTTCTTCAGAAGATTGTCACCAATAGCGATACGGACTGTGTTCAGGTTATTGTGGTAAAGGCACCAGTTCACCATAGCCGGATCCATGGCGATATCTCTGTGATTGGAGATGAACAGATACGCTTTATTGGGGTCCAGCTTGTCTAAACCAGAATGTGTGACGCCGTCACAAGAATGTTCTATGGTCGCAGCCATGTACTTGGCCACTTGCAGCTGAACGTCTTCTACTGTCTTAACACTTGACCATTTACGGACAAGAAAGCGTTTGATCAATGGACGCAACAGCCAGCCAAACACACCGGATAACTGTGCAAACCGGTAGTTGAGGATAGCGTTGATGAATTCGTCATCATTGATTAAGCGTTGAATCGCACCACTGACTTCATCGTCATTGTAGGGGCGTATATCTTTATAAATATCGTTATTTGTTTGCACTATGTTGCTTCATCTAATTTTAAAATCGCGCCATTCTACGCAGATTTGATTGATTACCCAATGATCGGCCCCAAACAGTTTAATGGTTGGAGGTCCGACCAGCAAACTTTCGTCCTACTGAACCCGGCTCTGCCCGTCTTGACCCCGAAGGTAAAACCGAACACTATGTGCGGGCTTTGACTCAGAGGAACAACATGAACCAGGCAATTGAATATACAAAGGTTGAACAGTCCCTGCTGGCCGTGGGCGCTCGCAGAAAAAATGTTACCGCATACCTGATTACTGTCAACGCAGGTGTCGCCCTGTTACGGCTGGGCAAACATGAGTTCGCACTGACCACAGGTAGCGGATTTTGGGTACCCTTTGAGTGCCTTCATGCTTTAACTGTATTACCGGGCTGTCGTTATAGCATGATTCATTTCTCTGCCCGCCTCCAGCAACCGCTGTGTCAGCAAGCAGGCTTTGTGACTGTAACGCCACTTCTGGACGCTTTGCTGCAAGAGCTGAGCCAAACTAAAGAGCAGTCTCAAACCAATCATAGCCCTATAGGACGGATACTCGCAGTCATAGTTGATCAAACGGCGAAGTTTTCACCTGTTACGCAGCAACTTTGCCCTGCTCTTACTGGCAAACAGCAATCTGTACTGAGAAACCTGCTTCAAAGGCGATCACCCGCTTCTGATGAAGACTTATCATTAATCGAAGCCATTCTGGGGATGAGCGTACGTGAACTTGAAGCCTGTCTTGTCGTCCGTGAAGCTATCAGGCTCTCACGTTCCGGAAGAAATGCAGAGCAGATAGCCAACGAACTTGAGTGCCAATTAGACCATTTGCAAGCACTTGGTCAAACTCTTGCTAACTACCCACTCTAAAGCTTCGGCTTAGCTTCACAAAAAACACCCAGCTACCTGGTACAGGTAGCTGGTTACAGATAGACGGTGAGTATAAAAACGACTGTTACTTAAGCGGAATATCTACCTGCAGCATGACGCCATCCCGCTCATCTTCATGCCACATGTAATCGATTCGGTATTTGGTGGATTCGCCGTCTTCTGAGCCCAGCCCAAAACTCATCATGACACCGTGTTTCATGACCCATTCTTTGGCATCTTGCAGCGTCATGATATCCAGTCCTTCATATTTTTTGGGAAGCCACAAGCCCAGGCCATAAAAAGCAGACGATGAGTTATCTTTCAGCATTGGACCACTGGAACCAGATTGCCAGTCATCCCAAAAGGATATGTCTTTCTCATGGTGCTTTTCAGCTTCATCCCAGCGCATATTGTCTTCAGCTGACGACAGAGCCTGAGTGGAATAAGCTCCCCCTTTCCCCACCGTCAGGGGTTGGAAACAGGTCAGCAAGTAGGCTCCCCTGTCGTCTTCAGACAAGCTTTTAAGCTGTTTCTGACTATAAAAGTGGCAAGGTAAAGCGGATGCAGAATACGAAAAAGACAACAGCCCGATCTGCAAAAGAGCAACATGTAATTTTCGAATAACCCGATTCACGAAACACCCTTAATAAATTTTTCGGACTTTAAGCGTATAGGCGACAGAAATACTGGCTGGTTTATTTTTAACCATCACTAGCAACATAAAAATGCTCTGACGTTATTATTCTAACCACACCCGGGGTTGTTAAATGTGAAATTGGCCTGTTTTTGACAATATTATCACGAATGTCAGTACTCCGAATGGGAACCGTTTCAGGGCAGCTGAGAATCTGCCAATGACTTAAAATGTCTCTAGCACGATAAAACTTTGAAAAATTTAAAAAATTATCAGGTCCGACAACAAAAGTCAGCTCTGCGCTCTGATGTTCATTTTGCAGGGAGCGCATAACATCATAGGTAGTTACTGGTTTATCATTTTGTGAGATTGCTTCCTCTATTCGACAAAGAGATAAATTGGAAAAATTTAAATCTTCGATAAAAGCAGCAACCATAGTGCAACGTGAGTCATAATTAAGCATGACTTTTCCCCAGGCATGAGAATAACTGGGAACCAGTAAAACTTGATCAAAATGGGACAGCCGTTCCAGCACAGATTTATGCCCTAAACTGGGGGGATTAAATGCACTGCCAAATACTGCGATCTTTTTTGTCATACTCCTGTTGCCTCTTTCCCCTCTGAACAAAATAAAAATACCAATTTCTTTCTCAATCAGCATTGATCCTACTTAAGAGTTATCGCATGATTTCGTAAAAGGTTTAATACATTTTACCGCTTTCACCAGTATTGGGTATTGAATGTCCAGAAATTGGTCAAAGCACAGAGGATTCATGTCATGGAACAGCTTATCCGTGCAGAAATGCAGGTACTCCCAGTGATAGACGCTGAGTTTGAAGTTCAGCGTCGCGTTGCTTTTATTCAAAACAAGCTAAAACAAGCGCATTGTCGGTCTTTAGTGCTGGGTATCAGTGGTGGGGTTGATTCCACTACCTGTGGCCGGTTGGCTCAACTGGCGGTAGATGGTCTTAATGCTGAGTCGGCATCTCAGGACTATCAGTTCATCGCTGTTCGTTTACCCTATGGTCAACAACAGGATGAAGATGAAGCCCAGCTGGCCTTACAATTCATCCGCCCAACTCATTCTGTATCGGTCAATGTTAAGCCTGGCGTCGATGGAACACATGCCGCCACACTGGATGCACTGAGCAGTACCGGCCTTATTCCGCAAGATGATGGCAAAGTCGATTTTGTTAAAGGGAATGTTAAAGCGCGGTCCCGTATGGTGGCACAGTATGAGATCGCCGGTCTGGTTGGCGGACTTGTCCTGGGGACCGACCACTCGGCTGAAAATATTACCGGCTTTTATACCAAATGGGGCGACGGCGCTTGCGATTTAGCGCCACTGTTTGGTCTGAGCAAACGCCAGGTACGACAAATTGCAGATTTCCTTGGTGCGCCGCAAGAACTTGTTCACAAAGTGCCAACTGCCGATCTTGAATGTCTGACCCCCCAAAAGACGGACGAAGAGGCACTGCAGCTGACTTACGACGAAATCGATGATTTTCTTGAAGGCAAAGCAGTCAGTGATTCTGTGAAGGAGAAGCTGATCGGTATTTATAAAGCCACTCAGCATAAACGACAGCCAATCCCGACCATCTACGATCAGGATTAAGCGACCGTCGCTGAAAAGCAAAAGGGCTTTGCGTTAATGCAAAGCCCTTTTTGTGAGCCTGACTGTAATGATTACTGACTCTTATCCGCACTCTTACTCTGGCGGATCTGTTCAGCAACAATTTGAATCGCCTCTCCACTGCTGATGCCTTGCGCCATCAGCTCATGAATTCGCTCTGCCGCTTCTTGCTGTTCTTCGTGAGTTAAAGAAATTGACGAATCACCAAACATAACGAATCCTGTACACTGCTTGAAAGGGAGGCCATTCTAACGACTCTTTATCAGCCTGTCATTGATAATTCAAAAGCCCTAGCCTGGATGCCCGTCGGCACGAGCCTGAGTGAGTATCGGCCAGAACACAAAGCAAAATATCCCAAAAGCCACCGCCCACAATACTGCGGATAGTATGTAAGCGTGTTGTGTTAGCCCCGGAAACATCACTATCAGTAAAGTTCGGACTAACACAGCCATGAGCAAAGTGACAAAAGCTGCCAGAATCCGCTTCCCTGTCTGCAGTGTCCTGCCGGTATGCCCCAATGAGACCCTGACAACCATCGCCAGTATCATGCCTCCTATACCTCCCACTGTTATGACATGCAGTGAAATACTGTAGGCAAATTGCTGAGGATCAATCTGGCTGACACCTAACAGAAACACCCCCACAACAGTAAAGTAATAGGCTAAATGAAGCATCCACAACAATGGGATACCAAACGTTCTCCCTGTTCGCCAACGCACCAGCCGCGGAATTTGCGCCAATGCCGCCAGCATACATAAGACGCCAAACCACATTGATGGTTGCTCTGGTGAGAGCAGTAATAATGACAGGAAAACAGCCCACATGGGCCACAAAGCTACATGCTCACGCCAGGGTATACGTGTGATGGGTTCAGTTTGTGTGCCACGCGCCGTAAAGAATGGGATAACACGGCCCCCCATGACAGTCATCAGCACAGCAATTAACAAGGTCGTTTGCAATGCCACTGTGCTCAGCGGAACATGGCTCCAACCCAGTACCACTCCATGCATACGAGCGTTCAGAAACAGCAACAGAAATAACACGGGCAGAAAAAGCACATTTCGCCATTGGCGGTTCCGGATGATAGGTATCGCCAGGAAAAGGAGCGCCATAGCCAGCCACAGCAGGTCAAGTATCATCCAGGCTGGATGGGGAGCCATAACCAGCAGCGACACTCTCGCAATCAGCCATATTGCAAACACCAGCCCCAGCTTCCAGCCGCTGATACCAGGAATACCCGTCCAGTTTTGTACTGCAGTCAGCAGAAATCCAACAATCACTGCACCGGTAAATCCAAACAGCATTTCATGACTGTGCCACCACACTGGATTGCCGTACATAGGGAACAGCATGAAGCCTGACCAAAAGCCCGCCCAGATTAACATGGTGATCACGGAGAACAGGCCGCCAGCCAGAAAAAATGGCCGAAACGCCAAACGTAAAATCGGGGGGATCTTCAGCGCAGAAGCTTTATCAACAATTTGCATGTGCTTTTCACTATTTACAGTAAAAAAGACATAATAGACAATTATGAAAAAGACAGGTTGATGTAAAACAATAAACCAAGACACTGGGGTCTTGGTTACAGGTGGTCAAACCTGCGCTATCGTTTCAGGTTCACGCTGCGGGGTCTTACCCGGCTTTCGCTGTTAAAAATCAGGATAATCAACAGGCCGGGTTATTCGCTGAATATCCAAAATAGAGATGTCTCCCTGCCAGCGGCTTTCAATCAGCCCGACACTCAGCCAGTAGCGGCCATCCGGCACATCAATCGCTGGCAAACTTGTCGGTAGCTTGCCATCGACATCCTGAGTCCAGATAGGACTCCAGTTTGTGTCGTTCAAATCAAACAAATTCATCGACAATACAGGCGATGGGCAGGTTGAATTGGGTAAGACTTCACGTTCAATACGCCAGTTTTTACTGTCTTTCCAGCCAATTTTCTGTTTCGGATCCGGCTTGGTCAGTATGACCCAGGAGTTCCAGCTGCGCTCCTTGCCTGCCGTTATTTTCAACTGATAAAGACCTGCAGCTAAGGGCTCATCTAAACGGCGAGACTCTGAGACAAACTGGCCATTCTCAGAAATTGAAGCCGCAGGCATGCTGAATTGCGTATCTGGCCAGCGGGAAAACGTTACCTCAAGCTGCTTAGCCTGAGTAATTCCTGTAACAGACAATCTCAGCAATACCTGGTTCAGGTTCTGGATCACTTCACGTCGAACAGCCACTTTAGACAACCACTCAGGCAGACTTCGCTGTTTCAAACTGAAACCGCAATCTTCTGTAATGGCAAGCTCAAGTAAATCATTCAGATTGGCCTGCTGCTCCTCAGAAGGAATCTGCTGCCAGGCCTGAACCATAGTCTCGAAACTGGCAGCTGTGTTCCCTTCCAGCAAACGCTGGTGCGCGACAGTGTAGAGATCCTTACCCACAAACCATTTAGCCGATGCCTGAGGGATCATGAACAGACATGTCATGATCCCAAAGACAGGTGTCACCCACAGCGATTTCATTCTTGTGGCGCTTTCATCCGGTAGCCAACACCACGCAACGTTTCGATCTCAATACCAGGCAGCTTTTGACGCAGCTGCAGGATATGTGTGTCAACAGTACGAGTTGTCGGATAATGGTTATAGCCCCACACCTGATCAAGCAGCTCGTCGCGGGTGAAAACCCGGCCTGAATGTTTTGCAAGGAAAACAAGCAGTTCGAATTCAGTACGAGTAAGGGTGACAGAGTCCCCTTTTTGCTTCACTTCACGGCTTTCCAGATTAATCAGCGTTTCACCAATAGCAATGAGGTTCGCATTTTGCGATTCAGACTCACCATTTCTCAAGTGAACACGAATACGTGCCAGCAGTTCCTCTTCAGCAAAAGGTTTAGTCAGGTAATCTTTGGCGCCTGAGTCAAGCCCAATCACCTTATCATTCACAGACACCATTGCTGTAAGCAGAATCACGGGAACCGATTTCAGCTTTAACCAACCTTCAAGGTAAGTCAGCGAGTCTCCTTCCGGTAGCTGGCGGTCAAGAACAACCAGATCGGCTTGCGCCCACAGATTTTCAACATTGGTTGCACAGTCAGCATACAGGCACTCATAGCCTGCTTCTTTCAAACATTCGAGCAAACCATCAGCAAGGTTGCGGTCATCTTCAACCAGTAGCAGAGTTTGATTCACACGGTATCTCCAAAATAAAAGTGGTTGGCGGACCTATTAATTTCATCCGCCCACCCATTCGACGGATCATCGATTCAACGATTGTCAGTCCCAACCCTAAGCCCTTTTCACTCACAAAGGGTTTTCTCAGTCGGGCCCAATCCTTACTACCTAAACTTCCCTGGTCTTTTACTTTGACAATCAATTTTCCATCTTTGAACGATGATGTTAATTCAATCGGGGCCTGGCCATATTTGTGAGCATTGGACAGCAAGTTATCAATACAGGTTCCAAGCCAGTACATATTGACCTTGACGCCACGGTCCTCCGCAAGTGACAAGGTCACATCATAAGGTTCTGCAATAAATTCAATCCATTCATTAAAGGACTCCAGATTCTGAACACTCAATTCTTGATGATTCGCCTGCAGGTAATCCTTACTGGCCTCAGCCAACTGCCTTAATCGGCGTGAATCTTCGGTCAATCGTCTGAACTCATCATATAGGGTTTCAGGCAAAGCATCAAAGTGACGACGAAAACCTTCCACCGTCATGCTCAGACTTGCGATTGGTGTACGTAGCTCGTGAGTCAAGATTTGCAGAACCAGCATTCTTTCCTGCATGGCACGCCGGCGAATTCGCCAGCGATACATCACCCAGCCCATAAGTAAGCCAATATTGACAACCAGCAATCCTGCAAGCAAATAGGTCGTCAGGTACGACTTATCTTCTTCCTGCCAGCAAATGTTGCCACTTTTGACTAAGCAGAAGTCAGTGGCAACCAAACGCGTGAAGTGCAGATCATGCTTTGCCAGTGCCTGTGCCCAGGTCGGCTGATCATAGACATGGTATTCATTCCCATTCCGGACCCAAAGCTCACCATTGGAGATAAAGGCTTCCGCACCGGCAATGAACACTCGGATTTCTTCACTGCTCATTCGCTGTAACCGTCCCAGCACAGTGCCTGTCGCCGCTAAATCACGTTCCTGAATGTGTAAGTAGCTCTCCAGTTCATTTTTGCGATTTGGAAACTTTTCCAGATAACGCGCAGCATAGCTCCCACCGCCTGGATGAATATAGCCTGAACGTACAAACCAGCCTCTTGGTAACACAACGCTGTTACACATCGCGCGAGTAAAAACGACAGGATGTGTTACCAAAGGGCTAACTGGCCAGGGGCCCTTACAGGTTTCCGCATTTTGATAAAGGTGCCGCAGCGCCGATAGCGGGTACTTGGCTGATTGCGGCAACAAACTGGATGGCAGCAGTAACGGTGTTGGGTAACGACTTTGTAACTGACGAAAATCGTATGTAGCCAGAGGTTTACTGGAAAGCAATTCAGCACGAGCCGCTGACATACGATCAGGTAAGCTTTCCGTCTCCGCTTTAAGGGAGCCTGTAAACAGAATAGAAATAATTAGCACATACTTTTTCATAGCGCGGAAGTTTAACATTCACCGGTTCAGTATTGTCAGAAAATTGTCATTAGATCAGATAACTATAAAGGGATTAGGCATTCTCGCCATCCAAACAGGTCAATCAGACCTCAGATTACAGCCTATTGATTCGGTTTTCTGTTGAAGCTTTCGCATCAGGCATCAAAAAAAAGAAAGAAAAAGAAAAACGCCGCTCAATAAGCGGCGTTGAATGAGTGGATTACTGTGTGACTTACAGAAAACGGGCAATGTTCTCAACGCTCTCTTTGGCATCGCCAAACAGCATCTGGGTGTTTTCTTTGAAGAACAGTGGGTTTTGAACACCTGCATAACCGGTATTCATTGAACGCTTAAATACGATAACGTGTTTTGCGTTCCACACTTCCAGAACTGGCATACCGGCAATCGGGCTACCTGGATCTTCCATCGCCGCCGGGTTAACCGTATCGTTTGCACCGATCACCAGTACAACGTCTGTCTCTGGGAAGTCCTCATTAATCTCGTCCATTTCCAGGACAATATCGTAGGGCACTCTCGCTTCAGCCAGCAGTACATTCATGTGACCAGGCAAACGACCGGCAACCGGGTGGATACCAAATCTGACATCCACGCCTTTTGCCCGTAGCTTCTCTGTGATTTCATGTACCGGATATTGCGCTTGTGCAACCGCCATTCCGTATCCTGGCGTGATGATCACTGAGCGAGCATCTTTCAGCATCTCTGCCACTTCTTCCGCAGAGGATTCGTGGTACTCGCCCACTTCTTCATTACCGGTAGAAACAGAGCCATCTGTACCAAAACCACCTGCAATGACACTGACAAATGAACGATTCATTGCCTTACACATAATGTAAGACAGTATCGCACCTGAAGAGCCAACCAAAGCACCAGTCACAATCAACAGATCATTGGCCAGCATAAAGCCAGCCGCTGCGGCGGCCCATCCTGAATATGAGTTCAGCATTGACACGACAACCGGCATATCCGCACCACCGATCGATGCAACCAAATGATAACCGAATGCTAAAGCGATAATTGTCACAACAATGAGTGGGAATATCGAAGGATCCGGGTCCACAAACACTGTGAGTAAAACAAGAGAAACCAGAACAGCCAGCAAGTTCAGTTTATGGCGGTGAGGCAACATCAAAGGCTTGGATGACATTGAACCGCGAAGTTTACCAAAAGCCACCACTGAGCCTGTAAAGGTCACAGCACCGATGAAGACACCGATAAAAATTTCAACCAAATGAATGGTTAACATCGCCCCAGTCAGTGCTTCACCATGGTCAAGGAAAGTATTGAAACCGACCAGCACGGCTGCCATACCCACAAAACTGTGAAGAATAGCAACCAGCTCTGGCATCTGAGTCATTTCAACTTTCTTGGCATAGTAAATACCAATCGCACCACCCACAATCATGGCCAGAATAATCCAGCCGGTTCCAGCTGATTCCGGGCCAAAAATAGTCGCAATCAATGCTATGGCCATTCCTGCCATACCAAAGTAGTTACCTGACTTTGCGGATTCCTGTTTAGAGAGTCCCGCCAACGACATTATAAAAAGGACAGCAGCAATAATGTAGGCCGCTTGAACAATTCCTGCAGACATTGATAACAACTCCCTTACTTATCTTTACGGAACATTTCAAGCATCCGCTTAGTGACGGTAAAGCCACCAAAAATATTGATACTTGCGATCAAAACAGCAATAAAGGCAAAGAAGGACACAACGCCAACCCCCTGACCAATCTGCAATAAGGCACCAACAATAATGATACCGGATATAGCATTGGTCACTGACATCAGAGGTGTGTGCAATGCATGCGTCACGTTCCATACGACGTAGTAACCCACCACGCACGCCAGAACAAAAACCGTAAAGTGAGAAAGGAATTCAGCCGGTGCATAATTGGCGACCCAGCCAAACAATAGCGCCCCCGCCGCCATCAAACCATACTTTCTGGCTGGCGACATTGGCTCTTTGACTGCTTTGGTAACAGGTGCGGCGGCCGCTTTTTCTTGCTGCGGTGCAGCGGATACTTTAATGGGGGGCGCCGGCCAGGTGAGCTCACCTTCTTTAACCACGGTTAAACCACGCAGCACTTCATCATCAAAGTTGATATCTATGTTGCCGTCTTTTTCTTTACACAGCAGCTTCATCAAATTGACTAGGTTGGTAGCATAAAGCTGGGACGACTGATTCGGTAGACGGCTGACCATATCGGTGTAACCGATAATTTTCACACCGTTAGGCGTAGTGATAACTTTATCGGCTTCGGTATAGGCACAGTTTCCGCCATTGGCCGCAGCAAGGTCGACAATAACACAGCCAGGTTTCATGGAATCAACCATTTCCTGGGTAATCAGGCGAGGAGCCGGACGACCGGGAATCAGCGCAGTAGTAATAATGATGTCAACGTCTTTCGCCTGCTCTGCGTACAAACGCTCAGCAGCCTTATTAAATTCGTCTGACATTTCTTTCGCGTAGCCATCACCTGTGCTGGTATCTTCCTTGAAATCGACTTCAAGGAACTCAGCACCCATAGACTGCACTTGCTCTTTGACTTCAGGACGCACATCGAAGGCGCGAACAATGGCACCCAGGCTGCCCGCAGCACCGATAGCGGCCAATCCGGCAACTCCCGCGCCGGCAACCAGGACTTTCGCTGGCGGTACTTTACCAGCAGCAGTGATCTGCCCGGTAAAGAAACGACCAAATTCGTGGGCAGCTTCAACAACAGCACGATAACCGGCAATGTTTGCCATAGAACTCAAGGCATCCAGGGCTTGTGCTCGTGAGATACGCGGCACCGAATCCATAGCCATTACGTTGATATTTTTGCTGGACAATTTCTTCAGCAATTCTGGATTCTGCGCCGGCCATATAAAGCTGACCAGACTGGCCCCCTCTTTCAGGAGAGCAATCTCATCATCACTGGGGGCATTCACTTTAAAAATCAGATCTGACTGCCACACTTCTTCCGTAGACACGACACTAGCGCCTGCGGCTTCAAAAGCAGCGTCATCAAAACTTGCGTGAATACCAGCGTCATGTTCAACAGCAACACTGAACCCCATTTTTAATAACTGCTCGACCGTTTTCGGCGTCGCAGCCACTCGCGTTTCATTCGCGAGTATTTCTTTAGGCACACCTATCTGCATCGTTATTCCCTGAACAGTAGCAAAATGTACACATTTAGTATCCAGCTCCCAGTATCGCAACGGCTGAGAATGGAACTAATACAACACTCTTTACTTGAGATTAAACAACGGATGTTATTGACTTACATGAAGTTAACCACACCAACAATTTAGGGCAAACCCAGGTTCTGTAACCCGTTTCACTTATCAGCAAAAAAGCTGAAAGAGAATGAACTACATCCCAAGATTTGCCGTTTTCTCCCAACAACATTCAGGGTTTCCCACCAGCCATGCAAAAAATAGAATGAGCAATAACCGGGGTCCGGCTCCCTGATAAAAAGCACCGGCCTCTAAGCATTCATTTCAGCGCAGCGTCTTTACTCCCACAGACAATGCGCTCAATTTACCGGAACATGGCTTCGCCGGTCTGATCGATAAACATCTTGGCTTTATTCACCATAAATGTTGTCGCATCCGCTTTACTTGCCAGTAAATCTGACCGTATGAAAGTGTGTGTTTTCAACTCACCTTCACATTCTTTGCAAATCCTGCCAGCAATCCGAAACTGCCCGCCTTCAGAAATAGGTTCAGGGTAAATGAGATACCCTTTATATTCCTCAGGTGTCACTTCAAGCGTTTTCGAATCTGCCGTTTCTCTACCAAAGAGCTTTGACCAGAAACCCACGAAAGCACTCCTTTCCGATAGATTTAATGACACTATCATGCCATATGCTTATGTAAAATAAACCCAAACAGATTAAAAACTGATAATTATGATGAAAATGTTCTAACTCCGTTTTATTCACCACTGTCTCACACTAGATTCACATAAGAAAAATTAACAAAAAAACGCCGGCTTCATGGCCGGCGCTTATGTGGTCTAGCAAGTGACATGCTTATCGAATCAGACCAATGTCTTTCTGCAAGTGAACTGGCAGATGAGAAACCTGATAAGTCTTAACGGATACCTGCTGACGGGGTAACAAAATATCCAGTGCGTGTGCAATCAATCCTTTGATGTTCAGCGAATAGGCTTTCTTCTCCATAACGTCCTGATTTGTGATGGTATCGAAGTGCATTGCCTGTGCCATGATTGCCTCATTATTGATGGGTTTGATGTTCTTCTACAGGACAAATACTAACCGGTTGATTTTTGAACTAAAAATGACATTTTTTCCAATGAACCATAAAAAAATCTAATCTGTTGCGTAAAGGTTTCAATTTGATTGGCAGCAAAAAATATATACGCTGAAGAGATGAATAATCTGTCATGAAATGGTATCAATTAATGCCTAAATAGCGTGTTATCAGATTAGGCTCAACCAAAGTTCACAATCAATTAACAATCACACAGGATTAAAGATGTTATCCCTGCTTGCGAGACACTCATCAATACTTTTATTACTTGCCGCTCTCATTGGATTTTCCTTTCCAGCGATTTCTACTGCTGTTTTCCCTTATTTGCCTTACATTCTTTTCTTTTTAATGTTGTTTACTTTGATTGGGATAAAACAAAACGCTTTAATCAGCCTTTTATTTCAGCCGAAAATCTGGGTATACGCCTTTTATCATGCTGCATTGCTGTCAATGCTCTCGACCCTGATTGCCTCTGTTTTGGGAGCTTCCGCGTCACTGACCCTGGCTATTTCGGCGGTTGCGGCAACCGGATCTTTATTTGCCACACCGGCCATAGCACGCTCAGTTGGACTGGATGTGATGACCGCCATGGCGATGACTATTGCCACCACGCTGCTGATGCCCGTTGTGCTTTGTATCAATCTCTACCTTTTCCGGCATGACAGCTTCAGTCTTGATCTGATGACTTATTTCCAGCGACTGATTATTTTCATTTTTGGTCCTATGCTGCTATCAGCGCTTTGTCATCGCTACGTTCCTTCCCACATCCTTCAGCGTACACACAGTAAAATTGCGCAAGTGACTATTTTGCTGGTTCCGGCATTTCCGCTGGGCCTGGTGGCTGACTTTCGTGCATTTGTCGATCAGTCATGGCAGCAAGGATTACTTTACTTTGGTTACGGTATCGCAATATGTCTGCTCTTCTTTATTACCGGTTTTCTGCTGTTTATGCGGAAAAATGTTCAGAATGGTCTTCTTGCAGGGATCACTTCCGCCAATCGGAATGTCTTGCTGACTTATACCGTCGCCGGAGCCGCATTAGGCCCTGACTATCTCATTCTTGTTGGTGCGCTTCAGCTTCCAATCTATGCCATGCCGTTAGTGGTCAAGTGGATGAGCAACTTGCTCAAGAGCAAAAATCCAACGCAAACCTCCTCTGTGAACTGATTCCATGAGCAGAAAACAAGCAGTTGTGCTGATTGAACAGATAAATCTCCTTTAACGTGATGTCAGTCTTGCTCTTCGCGCAGTGATTTCATTATTATCGACTGGAATTCTCAGGGCGGGGTGAAATTCCCCACCGGCGGTAACTGGCAGAAACAGGCTGATAAAGTCATGCCTTTTTCGACAGAAGCCCGCGAGCGCTTCATCGTAATCGCACTCAGTGTGGATGAAGGTCAGCAGATCTGGTGAAACTGCGTTCTCTACTGAATGCAGCGAGTCCAGAGCCGACGGTTATAGTCCGGATGGAAGAGAATCAGCGGATTTGTTTCTTGCTTTTACATTATGTTCAGCGAGCCTGTGGCTTGCCTGCTGACACCTACCTGTAAAGCTATTTCAGCCTGGCTGAAACGCTGTTTTTTTGCGCCCTGATTCTGGTAACGTTAATGTTAATAATGGAGTAAATACCATGAATCAGTCTCTGCTTTCCCCTTTTGGTACCGCTTTCGAGCGCGTTGAAACCGGCATCCGCGCTATTCGTGAAGGTCGTGGTGTTTTGGTGGTTGACGACGAAGATCGTGAAAACGAAGGTGATATCATTTTTGCCGCCGATTCGCTCACGACTGAGCAAATGGCACTGATGATTCGCGAGTGCTCAGGCATTGTCTGCTTGTGCTTAACCCAAGAGCGCATCGATCAACTCGCGTTACCTATGATGGTCGACAATAATACCAGCGTAAATCAAACCGGTTTTACGGTAACCATCGAGGCTGCAAAGGGAGTTACAACAGGCGTTTCTGCCGCTGATCGTGTCACCACCATCAAAGCTGCCATTGCTGATGACGCACAGCCCGAAGATTTGCACAGGCCTGGCCATGTTTTTCCGCTGAAAGCGAATTCTGAAGGTGTGCTGGGTCGCCGGGGTCATACAGAGGCAACTGTAGATCTCATGCGATTAGCTGGCAAAAAGCCGTTCGGCGTGCTTTGTGAGCTGACCAACCCCGATGGCACCATGGCCCGTTTACCTGAAGTGATTGCATTCGGTAAGCGTCATGATATGCCGGTTTTAACCATTGAAGATCTTGCTGCCTACCGATTAGCGCATCTGTCAGCGCAGACAGGTGAAGGTAATACAGCTTCCGAAGCCGCATTCGCTTAAGTGCTTCTGACGCGCAAAGAGGTATTCTGCTGAATACCTCTTCCTTATTTCAGCTAATCAGATGCCTGACACTGGTACCCAGTATGTCAGAGCACTCCAGGCCACAATCCAAACACTGATTAAAATTGCATCCAGCCAATCCCGATTCATATCCGACTCTTGCTTGATCACCTTATCAGTAATCAGTCGACCGGAGGGTTAGCATCATTAAATGGAATTTATGCAGAAAAAAGCCTGGCACATTGCCAGGCCTGACTGTGAAGAATTGCCAACAGCTGATGCTGAGCTTTAGGCTGCGCCATGTTCGTGATCAACATGCTCACACTCGCAGGGAATGTAAGTGATCAGATCGTCTTTCGGTGCAGAAAGCTGTTGCTGATAACGCGCATAATTTTCAAACGCTTCAGCCATTGTACAATCGAGTGATAAAGGCGCCATTTCGCAGTCCAGCAGCGCCTGATAACCTTCTTTGCCTGTCGCCGTATAACCGGATGACACTGAGGTATAGACAGCATCGTCTTCCAGGGGCAACCACTCACCTTCTGTGAAATAGGCCAGTTTTTCTATCCGCTGACCTTTCGGCCGGCAACAGCGATAAGTAAAACGCAGATGGGCCGTATAGGGGAAACTGCCGGTGCCCGTGCCTTCAACCCCGTTATCAACAGCGTTATCTATCGCACCTTCCAGCGCTTCACGCACTTTGGCGCCTCTGACTTTATAAACCATCAGCCCAATAGCGAAAGGCAATAAGCGCCCGGCAATATCTGCAGAACTGATGGGGCCTGGGTTGAGCGACGTTCTGACACCACCAGCATTGTGAATGCCAAAATCAACCTCAAAGCCCATCTGTCTGCCATGATGCACAAAACTTTCAACCACCAGTGGGGCAATCGCGCTGGCACCATGGCTATCAGGCACTCTGACATGGCGTAGTGACTCAGTAACGACCGCCACTTTATTGGTCTGACGTTCACGAACCGCAGGACGATAATCCAGATTCAGAATGTGCTCTACAACCGGATCCTTAGCGCACATAGTGATATTCGACTGTTGCTGAAGATAGTGTTTTACCACTTCGTGGCAATCCGGGTCTAAATGCTCATTGCGTGTGGCATCCAGGGTAAATTGGCGGCCAAGCAGCAACTGATTACCGCCTGACACTTGTTCAACACTGCCATCCGCCGCAAAATCGATCGAAATCTGACCCAGCGCCAGTGCATTACAACCGGCCTGCACCACACAGGTACCCTTAATGTTGACGGCATACTGGTCTTTTTTACCGTACCCGACATTGGTGAAGTCCCCTTGCATGGTATGGGTATGACCGCCAATGATAACGCCTATCCCTGCCACTTTTTCAGCCAGTTCAAGGTCACGTTCATAACCAAGATGACTGAGAAGCACGATTTTGTTCACTCCGTGACGGTGTAACTCTGCAATGGTTTTTTCTGCGACCGAAACCACCGACCGGAAAGAAGTATCCGGGTCCGGGTTAGCAATTTTATCCATATTTTCAATGGTCAGGCCAAAGAGCGCGACAGGCTCACCCTGCACGTCTTTCAGCATATAACGTGCACAACCCGTATCATTGTTATAGGCCAGCAGGTTTGACTTGGGTCTCAGCGGATTACGCTTGGTTTGATCTTCCTGACTCAAATCCCAGTTACCGGCCAGCATTGGAAAATCAACCTGATCGAGAAAGTCGGCAACCAGGGTGTTACCCATATCCAGTTCATGATTACCCAGCGCCATAGCTTCTACGCCAATCGCGTTAAGCAGCCTGGCATTAGCCTCACCTTTGAACAGAGAAAAATACAATGTGCCCTGAAAGCAGTCGCCGGCATGCACAAACATAAACTCACGGCCATTTAAATACGCTTGCTTTCTTGCCTCTTTCACCGCCGTCGATACCCGCGCAAACCCGCCACAACTGGCATATACAGTCGTCTCATGCTCGTTCTCGGCAACAGACAGGCCTGGTGTTTGAATCAACACATGTTCGGGCAAAGTCAGTTTGATTGCAGAGGGTTCAAAATGAGAGTGCGTATCGTTGATATGGGCGATGGTAATCCGGGCTTGAGTGTGTCGGGTCATAAAGGCTTACTGTTCTCCGTGAAATATTTCAATCAGATATGATTCTTATCACATTGTGCATATCATCATACAGGAAAGGCCCGTATCCAGGGATGAATATCTCATCTGTCACAAAAATATCACCATAAACAGGCAACCAAAAGTCAGAAAAGGCAGCGTTAATGCTGCCTTCTCATACCTTCACAGGTTCATACGTGAAGAAGATTACTGATAGTGTCCATGCCGCTGCAGGACTTCAATTTTGTAACCATCCGGGTCTAAAACAAAAAAGAAGCGTGCCAGTAACTGGCCTTCGCGAGAAAACTCTTTAATATCCAGTGGCGCATACCCCAGAGAGCGCAGCTTTTCGTGCTCAGCATCCAGGTCATCCACAGCCACGGCAATGTGCCCGTAGCCACTGCCGTGCGTATAGGGCTCAGCACCTTTGTTCCAGGTCAGCTCCAGCTCCATATCATTCTCATCATTACGCAGATAGACCAGGCTGAAGTCATCAAAATCCAGGCGGTGAGCAACATCTAAATCCAGCGCCTGTCTATAAAAAGCGAGGGACTTCTCCAGATCATGCACTCGCACCATGGTATGAATAATTTTTGCCATCGGCCAACTCCTGAAAATTTGGGCTTAGTTTACCCAATAGGTGTTTGATAATCCTGAGCCATTGCCCGGACTGTTGTCTGGTCCGGACTATAACAACCCCATCCCTTCATCACAAGCAGCCGCCCGGACTCAATTTCAATCACGATGGAAATCAACAGCTTCTGCAAATTTTGTGAGCATATACATGAACACACCGACTGTTAATGCTATAGGCTTACAGTAAGCAAACACAGCGGGCAGGTGAAGAATGCATTTAAGCAGAATCGAAATTGCAGGTTTCAGAGGGATCAAGCGCTTGTCTCTGACACTGAATGAGCTGACGGTACTCATTGGTGAAAACACCTGGGGTAAATCTTCTCTCTTGGACGCCCTCAGTATCGCACTCTCACCGGACGCCAAATTCCATAACTTTTATTTTTCTGACTTTCATGTTGACTACTCACTGGGCCATACCCAGGTCTCTCAGATACAAATCGTCCTGAACTGGGTTGAAGACTATCCGGGCGAGCACAAAGCGCGCCGCTACCGCTCCTTCAAGCCCGTGTGGGTAAGGAACGGCAAAGACGGTAAACAGTTTTACTATCAGATAAGCAGCGAACGTGAAGACGACAAAGTGATCACAGCACGTCATTTCCTTGATGCCGGTGGCAATATCATCGACTGCCCGGATAGCGACAAGCTTGCTAAACAGCTGATGGTTTTACACCCTATAGTGCGAATCCGCGACGCGAGACAACTGCGGCTTGACGCAGAGCAGCAGCAAGAAGAGCTCGATCAGGAACAACGAAATGCCCTCAACACCCGAATAGAGCGCCGGCTGGATAACACTTGCCGCCGCCTGCTGACCCGCCCCGGCCATGTCAGCAGCGATGAAATCAAAAGCAGTATCCGGGCTCTGCGGACGCTGGTTGATCATTATTTTGCGTTTACACCACACCATAAAGCGCCCCACCGGGATCACAGGCATTTCCCCGAACGCAGCCACTTTTCCCCTAACCCCCTGGAAATGCTCGCCCGTCCGGAAATGACCAAGCAAAACAAACTGGTGTTAATGGGCCTCATCAACGCCTACATCCGCGCCCGGGGGCCGGTAGAACTGAAGCGTATATCACGCCCCATCATGATCCTTGAAGACCCGGAAGGCAGGCTTCACCCCATCATTCTTCATCAGGCGTGGGCTTTTGTCGTTAATATGCCGATGCAGAAAATTCTTACCACCAACAGTCCGGAACTGGCCTCTGTTGTCCCGTTGAACAGTATCAAAAAACTCAACAGAGAGCCTGATAAAACCCGGGTCTACAGTCTGGACAACCACAGCCTGAGCCGGGATGAACTGCGCAGAGTCGGCTTTCACGTGCGGTTACATCGCCCCGGCGCACTGTATGCCCGGGCCTGGCTGCTTGTGGAAGGGGAAACAGAAGTCTGGCTGTTAAATGAATTTGCTTACCGGTGCGGTTATAACTTTGCCTCGGAAGGCGTGCAGGTGATTGAATTTGCACAAAGTGGTCTGAGGCCTATTATCAAAATCGCGAAACTGATGGGAATAGAATGGCATGTCGTGACAGATGGCGATGCCGCAGGGAAGAAATACGCAGAAACAGTACGTCACATGCTTGGCAGCGAATCGGATAAACACAGGTTAACCGTATTACCGGATCTTGATATCGAACATTTCCTGTTTCACCACGGTTATGAACCCCTGTTTCGTAAGCTGGCACGCGTGTCGGATGACCACCCTGCGCCCCCCAAAAAGATCATACAAAAAGCGCTCAAGCATCATGCGAAACCGGATGTCGCCCTGGCCATGGTGGAATTTACTGACAGCGAGGAAATTGATCATATTCCGACCTTGCTGCGCTGGCTGCTCAAACGCATGGTCGCACTGGCTCGCGCTTCAACCACCTGAGCCAGCACGCCACACAGCAAAACAGCAAAACAGCAAAACAGCAAAACAGCAAAAGGTGACAGTATCACTTAGTCGGTTTTTTCAAAGAAGAGCGTCACAGTGCCAACGTGAACGCCCCATTTACTCATTTTGGCAACGTTGAACATGCGGGCATCGTCCTGAAGGAACATCCAGTCATCAAAGGCGATGTCATAAGTGCTCTCCCCGACGGGCACCCTCAGCGTGTACTGCCAGTTCAGGGCATTGCCAGACACTTTGCCGGTGGCTTCCCCCACCACATCTCCCGCCGTTCCGGTATAAACACCGTCGGGCCTGCGTTGTATTGTCCAGACCCTTTGCTGCTTTTCACCATCATCGAACACAAAGTCTTCTTTGAGAGTCAGTGTATTACCCTGAACGGTTCCGATGATATCAACGGAAAAACGTCGTGTCTGCTTGCCGGATCTGTCCTGCAGAATCCCCCAGGCTGTTACATTGCCGTTGAAGTAACTGAACAGATCCAGTTCAGGGCGATGATATTTGTGATCCTCAACCGATGCCGAGCAACCACTGATCACAAGCACCATCAGCAGTGCCACGATTTTTACCCAATACGTCAATCCGGTGTAATACATGTACATCATCCTGTTTCTCCCGCCACGTCAGACCTGGCCAATGAGCCGCTTTCTCAGATCAGGATACCGGGTCCGAGGCGATAACCAGATATCCAGAAAGGCGTTCGCCATTTCCCTGTCCCGCACTTCACCAATCACAGTGTTGTCACGGTAAAATGTTCCTCCTTCTGAGTGAACAACAAATATCAGCCGATCACCTTTACGCACATTCGGCCAGATATTATCGAGCACAATAAGCCATTGCTGACGCTTGGCAGCCGGTACTCCCAGCTTTTGCCATTGGTCATCCGTGGCATCCAGTAAGTCATCTTTATCAATGTCACGCTGATACTTGATCACCAGCGCGGCCGAGTTCGCCATGTTGGCATTGTATTGCCCTGACGGGGTTCGGAGCTGAGAGTCATAGATGACCCAGGGACCCCATTTTAAAGTGGCCTCTCCGACAACCGGCCAACTTTGCCAGGCGCTGGTTGCCATTGACCAGGGCGAAACCAGCAGCAAAACTACAGTGAAAATCGGTAGCAAACGCATCTCACACCTCCTTTAAGGCACAGGATCGTATCCACAACAAAAGAAGTCCTGAAAAAGCCAGCCAGCACGTTGTCACTATCAATAGGGTCAATGTGTCGCCCAAGGGCCAGGACACAGCACCCAGTTGCTTTCCGGCCAGATAGCTGCCAGCACCACCAACACTCCCCGCCAGTAACACCAGCAAGGTCGGATACCTTGCCAGGTTATAACGCAGGAACCACACAAAGGTGGCAAATCCTAACCACAGCAGAATCAGCCAGGCTGGCAGAAAACTGCTTTCAAAGCGATAAACACCGGTCAAGGCCAGTAATCCGTCCATCAGGCTGCCTGCCAGAGCGGTGACCAGTACCATTTTCACTGCAGCCGGAAAACACCACCAGACTATGATCAGAATGCAGGCCAACACCGCGATCCAGTCGTTTTGCCCCAAAACCGCCAGCAGCCAGAATCCGTTAAACAGCAGGCCGCCGACAACCAATGCCTTAGTCGATAATGCCTTGGTCGATAAGGTTGATGTATCGCATGACGTTTTCATAGGGTCTTACCTTCCCGCTCGTCTCTGCCAGGTAATTATTGCCACTTGGGTCTGCTGGCAATCAGCTGCACTGTACTGATCGTTTTCTCTTTGAAACCGCCTTCGCAATAGCACAGGTAATAGCGCCACATGCGAATAAAACGTGGGTCGAAACCTTGCTTGCTGAGCTGATCGGCACTGGCATTGAACAGACGGTGCCAGTCGGCCAGCGTGCGTGCGTAGTCCAGCCCGATATCTTTCAGATCCCGGATAACAAAATCGCTGTATTGCGTCAGGCTTTGCGCCAGGAGCGTGACAGACGGCAGGAAGCCACCCGGAAAAATATGCTTCTGGATGAAATCAACGCCCTTGCTGTAGCTCTCAAACCGCTGGTCTGCGATAGTGATTGCCTGTATCGCCAGCAGGCCGCCTTCTTTTAACAACGACTGACATTGCTTGATGTAGGTCGCCAGATAGCGTTTGCCTACCGCTTCGACCATTTCGACAGAAACCAGCTTGTCATATTGCCCGCTCAGATCGCGGTAATCCTTGCGCAGTAAGGTGATACGATCCGACAGCCCTTCCTGCTCCACGCGGGATTTCGCGTATTCATACTGAGCATCGGAAATGGTGGTGGTCGTCACCCGGCACCCGAATTGTTTGGCCGCATGAATGGCCAGCGCGCCCCAGCCTGTACCAATTTCCAGCAAGTGATCACCGGGTTGTAAATCCAGTTGCCGGCACAGACGATCCATTTTGTTGAACTGCGCCTGCTCTAATGACTCCGAAGGATCGTGATAGATCCCGCAGGAATACAGCATCTGCGGATCAAGAAACGTCCGGTAAAAGTCATTGCCCAAATCATAATGCGCCAGAATGTTTTGCTTTGAACCGGCTTTATTGTTGCGGCGAGTAAAATGCTGCCAGCCTTCGGCCACACGTGTCATCCAGCTGGTTTTCGACTCCAGCTTATCCAGCATGGCTAAGTTTCTCGCCAGCACCTGCACAACGGCTGTAATGTCCGGTGAATCCCACCAGCCATCCATATAAGCTTCGCCGGCAGCAATACTGCCGCCCTGTAACAGTCGCTGGTAAAGCCCTGGTTCTCTGACCAGAACATGCGCCTGGCAATCGGACGTTTCATCCCCAAATCGATGTGTTTCGCCCTGGCTGTCCACCAGTGTCAGGCCGGCATGGCGTAACTGAGCCAGCAAAGCAAAGACCAGACGGCGAGCCATGGTGCCTTCTTCAGCCTGGGTGCTATAGCTGCTTTTCGTTTCTGTGTTCGACATCGTCTACCTCAGCGTTCCGGTTGTTTTCTTTTGAAGGCTTGTCAGAAGTGAAGCCCTTGACTGTATCTGTATGAAAATGCGCGTCCTTATGGTGATCATTCGGGTAACCATGAAACGGCACTTTTTTCCACCATAGCTTGATGGCTTGCCAGTAAATGCCGGCGACCACCTTGAGTGTCTGAATCGGTGTCTGGCGTAACAAACGCCAGAGTACCCGGGTGGTGAAAGCCTGTTTACGCAGTGCCATAGTGGCATCCATGACGGTGTTGCCCGTGTCGTTACCAACAATGTCCAGATGTACAAATACCTGACTGACAGGCGGTTTCAGCCGCCAAAGATAGTGCTGAGCCATCGGATTGAAGGGCGACACGTGAAAAGCCTTGCCCTGTAACCAAGGCTTTTCACGCCAATCCGACACGGCTGGCACAGCATAGTAATGACGCTGGTTCCATGGGGTATTGCTCACTTCCGCCAACAGCCAGCGCCACTCACCCTGTTCATCAAAACAGTAATAAAGGTTAAGCGGGCTAAAATAGAGCCCAAAATACCGTAACTGACACAGTTGCTTCACTTTTCCTGCGAGCCGTTCGCCGGTCAGCTGAAACAGCTTGTCCTGAACCCTGAGCTTGAGCGGCCCCTCGCCTTCTGCCCGCAGATAATCTTCCCGTCGCCACCTGGCGGGGTGATACCAGCGGCAGCCAAAACCAACCACCTGTTCGCTGAGTGAGGTCACTTCATCAAGATCAATCAGGGGCATAAACATGGGATAGCTGAACGCATGTTTCACCGGGGTATAACGACGATGCCTCACCTGTCCGACGCACAGGCCGCTCTGTAAATGAGACATTGTCATGAGACTAATTCCATTCGCGGATGGCGCTTGTCATTGCCGATTGTCTCAATGGCATTGACGACATCCAGTGCACTGCGCACACCGTCTTCATGGAACCCGTTGTACCAGTAAGCGCCACAGAACCAGCAGCCCTGCTGACCGTTGATCAGGCCACGCTGCCCCTGTGCGGCTATAGACTGGGTATTAAACACGGGATGCGCGTAGCTGAAACGGCGGATGATGGTTTGAGGATCGATATCATCAGTGCGGTTCAGCGTGACGCAAAATGTCTCGGGTGAATCGAACCCCTGCAGAATGTTCATGTTATAAGTCACGCTGGCCAGTTGACGCTCACGACTGGCATTATCCGGCAGGTGGTAATTCCAGGCCGCCCAGGCGCGCTTAGCTTTGGGCAGCATGTTGCGATCGGTATGTAACACCACCTCATTTTGCTGGTAAGGGATAGCGCCTAAGACCTGAGTTTCATTGACAGTCGGGTCAGCCAGCATGCTGAGCGCCTGATCACTGTGGCAGGCAAAAATCACCTGATCAAAATACTGCTGTCCGCGGCCTGTGCTGATTTCTACCTTAGGGCCTAATCGCTGCACACTCAGTACCGGCTCATTGAGGTGAATCCTGTCGGCAAAGTCCCGGGTCAGACTGCGCACGTATTCTCTCGATCCCCCCGGCACCACATACCATTGAGGCCGGTTCGTGACTTCCAGCAAGCCATGGTGACGGAAAAAACGCACGAAGAATGGCAATGGAAACGCCCGCATATCTGACAAGGTTGATGACCAGATAGCAGCCCCCATGGGCAATATGTAGTTCTGACAAAAATACTCACTGAACCTGTGGGCAGAAAGAAACTCCCCTAATGTCGTTGCTGCCAGTTCATCCAGATCCGCTTCCCTTGCCAGTTTGTTGAATCTCAGAATGTCACGGATAAAGCGGTAAAAAACAGGACGAAAGACGTTCCGCCGCTGGGCAAACATCGAGAGCGCGTCATGGCCGTTGTATTCAAGTCCGATAGCGTCGTTCTGCACACTGAAACTCATCTCAGTCGGCTGACGGCCAATGCCTATCTCTTTGAGTAAGGCTTCGAACTGAGGATAGGTTCTGTTGTTAAAGACAATAAACCCGGTATCAATCGCATAACGGCCGCTGGCTGTTTCAACATCCACTGTCGCGGTATGGCCACCGATGTACTCATTGGCTTCAAACACTGTGATGTCATGCTGTTGGTGCAGTTTCCAGGCACAGGTGAGTCCCGCAATGCCGGTGCCGATAATCGCAATCTTCATTCTGTTTTCCCTGTCATTTTTTTCACGATCGCCAGCTGTAACGGCATAGGTAACAGCGACAGTAGTTTGAGATACCCGCTGAACAGCGGCGGAAAATGCACTTCAGATTGACGCTTGGCGATGCCTTTCCGGATTTTTGACGAGGCATAGTCCGTCGTCACTCTCATCGGCATCGCAAAATCGTTCTTATCGGTCAGTGGTGTTTTGACAAAGCCTGGCGACACCAAGGTCAATGTGACACCGTCACGAGAAAGATCCATTTTCAGCGTGTTGGCCAGATAACTCAGTGCGGCTTTTGAGGCACCGTAGGCCTCTGCCCGGGGCAAAGGCACATAGCTGGCCGTTGACCCGACAATGGCAAGATGGGTGGTTTCGGTAAACTTGGGCTGCAAAGCTTCGATGCAGTTCAGTACCCCAAAGAAATTCACATCAAATACGCGCCGGAATAAGGCCACATCCACTTCGCCCCGCTCAATGTATTCACAGGTGCCTGCATTTAATATGATCAGATTTGGCCGTATGGATGAGTCACCCAAGGCGTCATGAGCCGCCTGATAATCAGTGACATCAAAAGCAAGCGGGATGATTTTTTTGCTGATATCAGCAAGGTGCTGCAGCTTATCAAGCGAGCGTCCGCATGCTATAACCTGCCAGCCATCAGCGGCGTAATCTTTGGCCAGCTGGGCGCCAATGCCAGAGCTGGCACCTGTAATCAGTACTGTCGACATCATCACAAACCTGCCTTAATCATTTTCACCACACGGCCGAGAATCGGTATTGCTTCGTACAACATCTCGCCCAGATCGAAATAGTCCCGGTGTTTAATCACGCGGTTATCCAGAAAACTCAGATGCGAGCACCCTTTCACAGTGCGAGGTTCGCCTTTTGCTAATTTCGGATGTGCAAATGTCATGGTCCACACCACATACCCTTGATGCGCATCACTCATGCTCTCTTCAATAGTGAAGGCACAATGGGTGACATTCGTGAACAGGCGCCTGAAATACGCTTCCAGTGCCGGCCAGCCTTCGACTTGATGAGCTGGGTCTTCAAACACCACATCCGGATGGTAGAGCGATTCAAGACTGGCAAGCTTGTCCTTATCTAACCTGCTGTATATACGGATAAATCTGTCCATAACCGAGACTGCTTCAGCGGGAGTGCCGCTTGGTGTCTCAGTCAGTGAAGTATGTTCGCTGTCCTGCTCTTTCATGATGTGGCTTCCTTCCTGTGTGTAGAATTAACCCGCTTCTGCTGTGGCTTTTGCCTGTTTAAATGCCTCAATGGCATGTAATCTCGCCGACTTGTGATCCACCATAGGCGTGGGATACTCAAGGCTGGCTGCGCCTGACCATTCATGGGGTTCGTGAATATACTTGTCAGGCACGTTTTCGAGCTCTTTTACCCATGTACGTATGAACTCACCCTTTGGATCAAACTTTTTTCCCTGAGTGGTCGGATTGAACACCCGGAAATAGGGCTGAGCATCGGTACCGGTAGATGCCGCCCATTGCCAGCCACCGTTATTGGACGCCAAATCCCCGTCGATCAGATGAGACATGAACCACTGCTCACCCGCCTGCCAGTGGATCAGCAAATCCTTGGTTAAGAAGCTGGCGGTAATCATCCGCAGTCGGTTGTGCATCCAGCCTGTGGCGTTCAGCTGCCGCATGGCGGCATCGACGATGGGAAAACCGGTTTCGCCCTGTTGCCAACGTGCCAGTGCTGCTTTGTCGGAATGCCAGGCCACTTGCCTTGTCCAGCCGACAAATGGCTGGGCCCGGCTGACTTTCGGGTAAGCCTCAATGAGATGACGGTAAAACTCACGCCAGATAATTTCATTGAGCCAGACAAAAGGCCCTGCGTCCTGCTTCTCAATCGCGTGCGGGTACTCATGTAAAATCGCAGAGACGCATTGCCGGGCCGACAAGGCGCCAATAGCCAGATACGGTGATAATTTGCTGGTGCCCTCCACGGCTGGAAAATCCCGCTGATCACCGTAGTCCGCGACATGCTCGATACAAAAGCGCATCAGCGCATCGCGGATAGTGTCTTCTTCAACAGGCCAGCGACTGCTGTCTGCCAACGGATAATTCATCCATGACGGTCCGAAGTTGGTCTCAATCACAGAGCCGAAACTGTCGGCATCGTCACTGGGTGATACAGGTGGTGGCACAGGTTGTGCCAGCGCCGGGCTTTGCTGGAACAGACGCAACCATTCGCGGCGAAAAGGCGTGTACACTCTGAAAGACTCGCCCTGACGGGTCAGAATACTGCCGGCAGGCAGCACGCAGGTATCTTCCAGAGCGCTGAATTTGATCCCTGCCTCTGCCAGCGCATGACCCGCAGCCATGTCACGCTGGCGTTCATTCCATTCATACTGTTTATTACAGAAAACATGCTCTGCCTGCCAGTCGCGAGCCAGGGTTGTCAGGCAGTCGGGAACAGCGTTAAAGTCAGCAACTGCCTCAATGCGCAGTGGAATATTGAGTTCAGCCAGCTGAGACTGGAGCACAGTTAAGCGGCGGCGAATAAAATCGATCTGGATGGGAGCTGCATCGTGAGTCGCCCATTGGTCAGGCGTTGCAATGAACACCGCCAGTACAGATTGATATTTCTGGCATGCCTGAATCAGG
>NZ_JASJOJ010000119.1:0-4124 GCF_038519165.1 Photobacterium sp. SP02 | reverse complement strand
AGATCCACAATGGTCTGGAAGCCTTTTCTCCGTTGCGTGCCGACATCTCAGAGCGTGGTTTTGACATAGTAGTTGCCTCACAACACTGATTTCACCATTCTTGCTTTCAGTTGGCTTTTGGCTAAGGACTAAACCACGTTCAGTATCGTAGGCGGTGACGAGCTGTAAGGCGTTTTTCTTATCGCCACGATAGGCACCACGCAGTACCTTGCCATCAAAAGCGATGACTGGCTTGTTTTGAGTCGCTCGCTGGTCATTAATCCAAAGAGCGAGTGCTTCAAGTAATGACTCTGCCACCACCGAACGTAATATGCGAGCAATGGTATGTCGGCGCGGGATACCATGTGTAAACGGGCGGTACTTTCGCAACCAGTGAAGCTTCTCATCACCATAAGTTTCAATGTCTTGCCAGCCTTCACAACCTGATGTGATGGCACTGATAACAAGGAAGATGACATCAACAAGATCATGCTTTCGATTAATGTCAGAGCGGTTTTCTGTCACCACAGAAAGATATTCAATAAGGTTCAATTTCGTAGGCTAGTTAAGAGTTTACGTTTATTAGATCATAGTTTTTAACAAAGTGCGATCCCGCCCTGCTCTTCGTGTCATTCAAGATTGCATAGATCTCTTGTACGAAGCCTATATTTTCATCTTCCAAGCCGCGCTCAAGAGTGACCTTGAATCCTTTATTATGTCCTTCCACATACGCCACAGGTGTATTTGAAGATGCATACTGATTCAATACTGCGTACTGTTGAGTCAGCCTGGCCATATCGTCTTCAGAGACCTGATGGAGTTTGGCAGACTGAATATCAGCGGTATGTTCCTGGGGTTCAAACGCCTGGCGATTTGAATGTACAAACAATTCATCCAGTGGTGTTGTAGCAGCATCCAGTTTAGACTGTTTCAGCATAGAGGGAATGGACATATACAGCTGGCCCATCAAATAGCTCCCTGAATGATTTTCTTCTTTTCTAGTCATCAGTTCAACCTTATTCATATAACATTTTAATTAATGTATCATTGTATTTATTTTTTGATGGTAACTCTGGAAAATAATTGGATATATTCAATCTATCGAATTCGATTTGCATATTTTTTGGAAGATAAAGATTATCATACACTTTTAACTCATAATCTTCCCCAGCGTTAAAATTATATTTTATTCTTGTTAAAGGGCTATCTTCATATTCCTGCACTTCTCTATATATACTTCCATCCTGAATTGCCCAAGCCTTTGGTTTAATGATGATAAATCCGATACTTTTACCTACTATCTCTTTAGGCTTGTTTATACTGTAAATGTTATATTCAACATTATTATGGGAATAGTTACAAGTATAATATTTCCTATCAACACTGAACATAGCCCCAAAAGTACATTCTTTAGAGAGATAATCTTTTCTAATTGGGTCTTTGAATCCAGGCATTTCATAAACCACCTGATTCCCTATACCTGGTAATATTTCAGAAAAATCGTTCTCCTCTTCTATAGTAGATATCGCTAAACTTTTGCTATTTAATAATAAAAAAGTTCCATTTGTATCTTCAAAATCTTGACCAAATAATTTCTTAAGATAGACAAATTTTTTTGTTTCTAAATTTAAAATTGCTGTATCTCCATTACTATTTACTAAAGCTGATTTCCCATCTCCCCCCCAACTTTCAATAAAGCATGTATTTGATGTTAATTGATAATATTCATTATTATTTAAGTCATACAATGAGCAAAAGTACCCTTTTTTACTTGAAGTTGATAATATAAACCTACCGTCAGGAGAACGGCTTGGAGCTATGAAGTATCCCATGGATACAACGTTCCCTCCAAAATCTTCATAGGTAGCAATAAGTTTAATATCTTTTCCATCTATACTCATTGAATAAATATTATAGTAATCGTCTCCCTTTTTTCTAGCTTTAAATAAAACTCTTGGAAGCTTAAAATTTTCATTCCATTTTTCATAACTGGGTTCCTCAGGGATTTTTATGTTTACATCCCAAGAAATTACATCATTTCTATTTTTCCAATGTTTAATCTCAATAGCATCAACAATTAATTCTAACTGCTCCTGATAGTCCTTATGATAAACTATTTTCTCTGTAATCATTTTCCATACTGGATAGGCGATTGCACCAACGCAAAGCGCCCCAACACTATAAGCCAGTAATTTTTTCTTCATGGTTTAAATTGATCCTAAAAATTTGTGCGTTCAGCCAAAGGTTTCTGATCTCTTCAAATTTCTTTGCTTCTTTGAAGGACTCTTCAACCATTTCAGCATGTTCAATTTCTTCACATTCGTCTTGATCGTTTACCAATTCTTCAAACGGCATTTCTGTAAAAATAAATTCGGCTCCATGTGGATCTTTTGGATTTGCAATAAAGAGTGTGAAACTTCCTTCTTTCGGCAATCCCGGCGATGGCAAAACCAAATAGGCTTTTGGGGATTCATTCTCGGGGACTTTAAGCCTTGCCAGCGTGCTGTGACCATTTTTCACTTCTGCTATAGTGTTGCGGAATCAGGAAACCCTATCAGATCGAATACCCTAATCAACTGCTTTAATCGCCGCACTCGCCTGAACATGTCACTTTGCGGTATTGAGCCAAAAATTAAATTCGACACCGGATCATTGCGTTACTGTTTTGCATGGGTGCTCTGTCTGACCAAAGCCAAGAATCTTCGCCAACGAAACCATCTTACTGGACATACAACATGCGGTGGTATTGAGGGCCTCCAAGGTGTGAGCACATCCGGTACAGAAGTGAAATCCATTGTTACTGATAGAGTAATTTACTCCAAGTAGCTGTCTACTCTTCTTAACCTTACCGTGCCTCAATGAACACAAACGATAATTTGAGTCTGTGGCCCATAACTCATGTTGTTCACTGTCACTCAAAGAAATAACGGGAATCAATTGAAGCGGCCGTACATTTTTAAGCTCTGTTGCTTTTGTTAAATCAGATTCATTGTGCCAGTTAGGGTATTCAAGAAAGCGAGTTTTTTATTAAAATCCTTATTAAAAATTGCGCTAAAAATATAATAATTTGGTGCTAAACACTTTTCAAGCAACATAGCCACTTCCTATTTTTCAAATCTACCGTCATTTGCGAAAGCATTATAGAGAGATGCTTCAGTCGCACTATGCCCTGTCGAAACTTGGTTCCACTTTATGTAATTATCTTGGACAATTTCTTTTTGATTATTTAATTTAAATAATACTGCCTTCCCAGAGCCATATCTCACATACTCAGCGTTTAAACCAATAACTTCAAAGTATTTATACTTGCCCAGCTTTCCTTCTTCTATATCCTCAGTGAAAAAAGTTCTTTCTTGTGTGTTAATTAAAAAGCGTTTCCGTCCACTTTGTCCCCAAGCAAAGCGTCCCGTAGGGCTTATTGATTTTTCAATCATTTCATATAATCCAAGTGATTTACCTTCGAGATCCTCACCAACACTATATAGCCATTCATTTTTTTTCTCATCATAGACAGCCACTCCATAATCATTAAGAACATATCTCTTCCCATCATATATTACGGAATACTCATTAAAGTTAATATCAGCTGATGCTATGGTTGATGTCTCTAAATCGTATTTCCACTTTTCCCATTGGTCTACAAAATATAAATAGCTACTGTCTTCCGCCCATAGAAACTCAGGATGGCCACGGGATTTACCCAACTCGATATATTCGCCAGTTTTTAAGTCTTTGATCACTTTAAACATACCATCATGATTGGCATATGCTAAAGCCAGATAACGATTATTCGGAGACATCCTAATTAATCGCACTTTTCCGTCAAATTCATCGGCAACTAATCGCAAATCCGTCCCGTCCGTTTTGATACTCCAGACTTTGTCTTTTCGTTCATAATAATCATCTGTTTCACCTTCACCATTATCCCAGCGGAAGACAACACGAGGTAAATCGTAAGAGCTTTCATTGTTTAAATCTTCGCGCGGCCATTCCTTAGCTTTAAAGACATAGTGACGGGGTTTTCCGTTGTTATCCTGGTACCGAACATAATTATGCTCGGTAATGTAAATCCGGCCATCCTCCCATTCCTGAGCATTTTTTTGCTCTACAATTGACAGCTCTTTTTCTGGTTGTTTACTTTCAGC
>NZ_JASJOJ010000118.1:0-4415 GCF_038519165.1 Photobacterium sp. SP02 | reverse complement strand
GTCTGAGTTTGCTGGTATGTCGCGCTTGAGTCCGGTGGTTTATTTGGCATGAACTGATGCGCGCCAGACACTCTTTGCTGGCTCAAAGAGTGCCCAGAAAAGCCTTTGATTTCGCTGGTGTTATCCGGGCCGGTTGTAGGCGCTCCCGGCGCCGACAACCTAAAAATTCGTCCTGAATTTTTCCCTGTGGGAGTGGAATACTCTAATGCAAACTCGTCAGTTTCAGATTAAAATTTCTATGAGTTAACGCCCGTTTAAGTGGTGAGCAACGCACCACTACACTCAATTATTTCACAGTAAACACAAAAGCCAAATCAAACAAAAACCGCCGAGCGTTGCGAATCCATCTTAAAGCGTTTGTTAGCAATAGGATTATACCCATACTGTTCGCTATGGCACTGTTGTTTATTACGCTGAATTCAGTCAGATTTAACCGATTGTGCCAATTCACTAATTTCTTCTCTAGCTAAACTTTCCTGCTGATCTAAAAACATAAAAAAATTATTCTCACTTGTAAATGGATTGGTTTCTGTACCGTTATGTCGCCTATCACGATTAGCGAACAAATCATTTTTATGTGGGTGATTTGCCAAGTTTACAGTAACTACAGGAGGTATTAGTGCAATCTCCCTAATTCTATCCATACTAGCGAAAAATTGATTCGCCAACTCTGGTTTTTTAGCACTCAAACTGTGCCCACCGACAACAAACGCGCGATGAAATGCACCGTTATCTTGAACCATAAAGTCTAAAGAAAAGTCACCCTCGGTATGACCTGGTGTAATGTAGAATTTAAATTTTTTCCCTCCAATCTCGAGAGTCATACCATCTTTAACAATAAGATCCACATTAGGGGGCAAAAACTTATTCACTTCTTTACTCTTCTCAGCTTGTTCTATCGCCAGTTCATGACCTTTCAAGCTCATGACCACCTTAGAACCATACTTTGCCTGAAGATATTGCGCCCCCCCAACATGGTCAGAATGCCCATGAGTCGCTAAAACATGAGTAACGGACTTCGCCTCTAAACCTAACTTTTTGAGGTTAATCGGTATCCATTTTGAGTAAGGGAAATCTAGCGTATCAATAATAACTAGCCCTGCACTAGTTTCTACTGCGTAAGAGGAGACCCATTTATCTCCGACATAGTACACGTCGTCAAACATTTGAAAGGGTTCAACATACCCGTTTTTGTCATTCATCTCTGGAATGTCTTCGTTCGCTCTTGCACAAACTGAAATTAATAAGAGCAGAACAACACTCAACTTCTTCATATTAATTCCTATATTGCTAACGCTTGCAGCATGCGCGCCCTTGCAATGGAGCCGAAAGCGCAATGAAAAGGGCGTCGCCGTGCCTGCACTTGTTATGCTTTTGCACTTAAGTAACCTTTCACACTATCAGGAATATCAGGCAAGTTATCTTGCAGTTTTGAGAGCAATGCCGCGCCGGCCACATGACTGCTATCCCCATTCTTCAAGCACTCTTGCAGTATCTGGAAAGCCCATCTTGATTCTGGCTGATCATAGATATCCAGAAGTCCATATTTGTTGAGATCTTCTAGAGTAAAACGATTTCCACTAAATCCATGCCCCCAACCTTCACTAGAATAAAGTGGCCTTTCTTTCTCCGCTGGTTCATATTCTAGAAGCAAAGGGAATTTACCATGATGACCTCCATTCCAGTCACCGATGATAGCGACTACTGTAGTTTTCATCGTACATACCCTTCTAATGCATAACGCCCGCAACAACGGCGGAGCGAAGCGACGTCCGGGCCCGCAGGGCCGCATTGCTTGCGTTTGTTAAGTGTCATAACTGTGACGCCAGACTTTATAAGCGGAAATTAACAGGATACCCGTTAACAAGGGCAGTATGATTGCACTAGCCACAACAGCAAGCAACATGCCACCGGCAAACGCGCCAGCTATTGAGCCAGCAGCCATGACCCATAAGAAGCGAGACTGCTCAGCAATTATTCTAAAACTTTGATCCTGACTGTACCGCGCAAAGCCAATAATCATTGTGGGCAAGCTCACCGCCAGCGATAAGCTGCCAGCAAGCTTAATATCGACGCCAAACAATAGAATGATGGCCGGTATTAAAAGCTCCCCACCAGCAACTCCCATGATTGAAGCTACAACGCCAATAAAAAAGCCGGTTACCATGCCAATACTGACCAAAACGTAACCGCTTATTGAAATTGTATTTGCCGGATTCAAGTCATGTCCCCAGAACAGAGCTGCTGCGATCAGGACAAGAAGACCCGCAAGGATTTTGTAGAGTAATTCTGATTCAATCTTCGTTGCCCATCCTGCTCCTACCCACGCACCAATGAGACTACCCGCCAGCAATGTGGCTATCACATCCCACCGATCAAGAACGCTCGAAAGCGGCACAGCACCCGCACGAAAAGGAATCGAAGCAGCAACCACAACCAGGCTCATGGCCTTGTTAAGAATGATTGCCGGCAGAGCCGCAAAGCCAAACAGGCCAATCAATAGCGGCAGCCTGAACTCAGCCCCGCCAAGACCGATAAGGCCGCCGAGGGTTCCAATTGCGAATCCACCAAAGAACACCGCCACTGGATTTCTAGATTTTTTCATTCTCTGAATTTCGCACTCTGTTGGATTGACACTTAACGCCGCCGTAACCGGCCGGAAAACCGCGCAGCGGTTTGGAGGTCCAGCCCACGGAGTGGGCGATGGTTGACGGCCTTGTTAGGCATTTTTCCCAACAGCCATTAATACTGTCATAGTGCCTTTTGAGCTCTTCATTTCAAATGGTTTTTTTACTTTAAAATCAATAAATTCATTTGCTTTGAGAGCACGTAGCACTCTATTTTCAGACAATCCCGTTTCCGAGGAGTCATCGTTCGACAGCCAGTCCCACTGTATAAATACACCACCGCTTTTCAAAAGAGACTTTAACAGCACAAGTGTCATTTCATAATCGGGTAAGAACCCACAAACTGATGACGCCACGATTAAGTCAAACTTATTGGTTAGATACGGATTGTTATCAATCAATTCTTGAGTCAAAAAATCCGAAATAGTCGAAACATTACTGAGCTTTTTCTTACCCAAGATTTTTATCATTTCTGATGAGCCATCAAGGGCAACTATGTCTTTTACCCTTGGGCTCAGGAGCTGGGTAAGGTGGCCCGTACCACAACCAAAGTCAAAGACAGATAGACCGTCAATGTTGATGATTTTTGTAAGTTCTTCAAAAGCCTTACTGGCATATTCTTGTACTGAGGTGTCAACATCCCAACCCTCAGCATATTCGTCCCATTCATTGCTCAATATTGTTACTCCTACAGAAGCTCGGCCAGACCAGATGATTGCCTAACATTTTATTAGCGCGCATGCGCGTTTTGCTCGTTAGACCAGTGAGAACGCGCACAGTTAACTATCTGTATGTTAAGAACTTATCAGCTTTCTACCAAATACACCATCTGGAAAAACGCGCATGCGCGTTTTCCAAACCTATTATCTCAATTCGTAAATACATAACCGATTGATAAAAATGAATTATATGAATTAGTACGTGTACAAACGCGCAAAAATTTTTCACTATTTTCCTTGATATCCGGCAATCTTAAATAATGCTGTATAAAAACACAGCATCTTAAGATGGGGGTTATCATGAGTGTAAAAAGCCCATTTCTAAGCGGTCTTCAAGAAGAAATGCGTATGCGTGGTTACAGTATTAGAACGGAAAAAACCTATCTGTATTGGATCAAGGCATTCATTAACTTTCACGACAAACGTCACCCTGAAACAATGGGAACGAAAGAAATTGCACAATTTTTAACCTTTCTTGCCAATCGACGAAATGTGGCTATCAACACACAAAAAATTGCACTGAACGCATTAGCCTATCTGTATCAGAAGCATTTGCACCATGAGCTTGGGGATTTAGGTTTTTGCTATGCCACTAAACAGCGACATTTACCGGCAGTGTTATCTCCATTGGAGATCTCATCGATATTAAATCAACTTCATGGCCGAGACAGGCTAATCATTGAGATGCTCTATGGTAGTGGACTGAGAGTTTCAGAATGTCTCCGGTTACGCGTCCAAGACATTGATATTGATATTGATAGAGCTTCGCTGACTGTTAGAGACGGTAAAGGACATAAAGATAGGCAAACCATCCTCAGCCATAGATGCGCAGAAAAGCTCACTACATATATTAAAAAAGCTATTAAAATTCAACAGGATGACAACCAGCAAGGGATAGGCCCATCTCTGCCAAATGCATTAGAACGTAAGTACCCCAATGCGCGACATACCCACCAAACCCCAAATTACACTTGCTATTAGCGTTAGCACATATGCTGGTAAGCACCAACCCAGGGAAAAATTCAGGACGAATTTTTAGGTTGTCGGCGCCGGGAGCGCCTACAACCGG
>NZ_JASJOJ010000117.1:0-4701 GCF_038519165.1 Photobacterium sp. SP02 | reverse complement strand
TCGCATCGGGGTGAAGATAGATACTCACTTCAACGGTTTCTGCAAAAGCGGCGCTAGGCCGGTAAGGTTGGCTGCAGACAAACCCCATCACCTGATTGTTTTCCAGGACAACGAAAAGCTGGTGTGGGGAATCGGGCCGGAACTGCGTAAACCACTCATTACGATTACCCAGCGTCATCGGCTCGGTTTCAAATCTGGCGTTCGTGTGCTCAATGTAATGATTAAAAATAGCCGTGATATCGGGGATGTGGGTGATAGTGCGTGGAGTATGTTCATGTGATCTTTTCTTTGTTTACTTAAAATTCCGCATCTTAAAAGATTAAGCGCAAAGGTGCGATGGACGTCGTCTTCACACTTTTCCTTAAGGAAAACTATCAGGTAGATATTTTCAATAACATTCTCCATCTGAACATACAAGAGGGTGAATATATACGATTACTAAAATAAAATTGAATTACCAGCAAAAGATCAACAAAGGCGAACTAGTAATAAATTGAGGCTTCCAATTAAATTAGAAACCTCAATACAGTTACAGTGAAATAATTAGGAGTTTAACCATTCAATAATTAACTGCTTTCTCTTTTCATTTATTTCATTATAATCTTCAGTGTTTGCTGCAACCCACTCAACAATTGGATCATGATTATGAACCTTAACACCGTATTTGTTAACATTTGCTTGGGAAGCATACATCGCTTCATCTTTACTTCGCTCCCTTACTCTATTATTAGTCTCTACTTGTACAAGAGCATATTCTAGTGTTTTTTCATTTTCTAGTTTATACCAATTTGAAGGGGTAGTTCTTGGCTTGCCATTCAACCTGATTACATTAGATGTTGCATTACTTAACCCTGAATCAGCAGGGCCATTCAAAGTAACATAGAACTTTACATGAAATAACTCTTTTTCACGATATGTTGATACCGCGTTATCCATTCTATAATCAGCAGGATAAAGCATTGGTGTTAATCCACTACATTCAGTCCCTACAGCATTGGTATACTTTAGACTCGCACTATTTGCCCATATTTCAGTAGGCTCCGGAATACCCCAAAAATCTTTCACAGCAAACTTTTTAAGTTCACTTGAAGAGTAACTTTCATACTGACTTTGAATTCCTGAAATTCCACTTCGCATAGTACCATCTGGATACTCAGAAGGAATAAACTTCATTTCACCCGATTCCTCTACAATCAGCTCTCCAACTCTATATAAGCAACTTATTTCATCCATTTCGAATTCATAGTCTTTCAAACTGAACATTTTATCGACATTAATTGAACGCTTTCCTAATACAACACAATTAGGATCATATTTCTGATTCTTAAGCTGTTCTTTAGAGCCTTGAACAGTTTTTGACCTAACAATTACAGTTAATAAAGCTGATTTATTCCAATCAAAGTTATTTAACTCCCCTCTGAAACGCCTGCTATTTAAAAACTCAGGTAACGGTTCTTCCTGATTTATCTCACTGATTTCCCTATACTTAAGATTCTTACCTGGCTGACCTATATATATATCAACTACTGGATTATCAAATACGCGAGCAAATGTCGTTGACTTACCTTCAGATTTATTTTCTAAGAAACCTCTTTCATAAAAAATATGATCTGTTCTAATCAAATTTGATTTTGATGACTTATCTTTATTATGAAATTTATACTCTCTATTTGGGTTCAAACTTAAACTAAATTTTGACACCTTAAAATTCTTATATGTCTTATGGTTTGTATAATAGACCTCTTGCTCAGTTTTCTCTTGACCGGGAACTGATAATTGATAAAAATAACTTAATACAAACTCAGTACCTACTCTTCTAGGCTTATATTTTTGATCTTTATATTCATCACTAAACAACTGCTTCATCCGCGAGTTATTATAACTCACCAGTGGTCTAGTACCATGAATTTGATGAAGGCCATAAAAAAAGTTCGGCTCTATTATCACTCCCCAAACTTCATCATCAGAAATACTAGAAAGCTCGTACTTTGTTAAATCTTTCTTATCGATTTTTGTAACAAATGCTACGTTAGTTGAAGCAGTTTTTTCCAGCGGAGGAGTTGCGATAGAGCTTACTTGGCTATGTTCAATCGACTTTGCTTTTAATTCAATAGGTAAATTAGAAAGATCACTTTTATCAAGTTTAATCTTTTTAGTATCAACAATAACAAGAACTCTTATATTATCAAAAGGTGATAATTTTTCTTCTCTCTTATTTTTATAATAAGTGTAGAACTCCTCCCAATCATCACTGCCAGGCTCTTTAGCCGAAATAATCACTGATTTAAATATACTTTTATCTAAATTCGTTGGCAATTCAAACCCGAAAGTAGATTCGAATTGTTCTACCGAATTTGCGGCAAAATAATGAATTGGAAAGTATTTGTTATGGCTCCTTGCTTCATCAAGAATAAACTTCCCTTCTTTGCTCGCAGTTGCTTTATTAAAAATAAGTCGGCTACTTGCCGTCATATGAGCTAAATTAAAACTCCAGTAATCATCTACACCATCAATATCTTTTAAATTCAACCAAACTTCATCTAGATGAACTGAGCCAAACAAAGAATCATCCAATAATTGGTCATCTCTCAATATAAAATTATTGATATAACCTTCAACATCTAAATCTTTAAAACTCTGTTTCTTCGTTCCATTAAATTTAGAGTATTGATTTCTTTTAATTAGTCTAATAAGACCATTTAATGCTAATGAGCGTTTCAAATATGATTTTAATAATACAATTTGATGTTTACTTAAACCTGATTCATCAAATATTTTATTCGCAATACTGATATCAACATGTGACAATAACTTTAATACTTCACCTGCTTTATAGCTATCTTCATTAAATTTTTTCTCAAACTCTTGATAGGCAGTCGATACAAAACCTTCAGCATTTTTTGCAAGTAACAACCATCCGGCATACGGAACAGCTAAACTAGCTGCTATTCCCACAATTAAGTCAAATGCATTTTCAATTGTCGCACCAATACTCTTATCAAGATCCATCGAAGCTACGATAGCTGCTTTTCTTGATTTTTCAACCTGTATAATCTCAGTACGACATGGCGGATAATCGAACTGAGAACTGAACTTTAATACTATTTCGACACGTCGATTTTTTGATCTATTTTCCTCTGAATCATTTGGAACTAAATTATTATGTTCACCATATCCATTGGTAAATATTCTTGGTTCCCACAATTGAACCAGAGATTTATCAACTTCTTTAATTGCTTCTAAAATACAATTTTTTACGGAATCCGCTCTCTCTCTAGAAAGTTCTAAATTATATTTTTCTTTCCCGATATCACATGTGTGACCTGTTATTACAATATCAATGGGATCTGTTAACTTCGTAAGATATGTGCCTATTTCTTTAAAAGCAATAACGACGGCTTGATCTGCGAAGTTTGGTGTGGCTCTATCAAAGCCGAAAGTTGTACTGTCAATACGGTACATTTCACCATCAACGATATCACTTGCCGTGTAATGACTCCCTTCGTTATCATTAACTGACATTTTTTTCAAAGTATTTTTCAATGCTTTGATTATCTTATGTTCATCTTCAGTCAATGAATCATTTTGATATAGTGCTTCAACTTTTTTTCCAGACGCTGTAAGTGTTACAATTCCATAATCTAAAATATTCTCAGAAAACTTCTTGTCTGATTTTTTTAATTTGTCATAGTTTTCAATACTATCACGAAGATTAACAATACCATTGACAGCTGTTAACGGCTTGTCAAGTAAAAATCCTCCAACTTTTCCAACACCACTTATAAATGGTTTAAAACTTTGAGGCATGGGAATTATATTTAATACAACTCTATCGCCAAGCAACGTTTGGAACTCTTTTGCTTTAGTAACTATTCTTGAATTTTCTACTTTTAATTTTGATATCGATTCAATCAGTGAATTTGCAGAACCAGCAACCCCGGCAGCTCCCAATAAAGATTGAGCCAACTCAGATTGACCCGTACTTGCAATATATGAAGTTGTTGCATAAACAACTTTCGATATCATTTGAGCAGTTGTTCCTTTTTCTAACTGTAATGCACTTGCTTCAAAAAATCCTTTATAACTTTGAAGATAATGCCATATATCTTTCTGATATTTACCTGCCTCAGTTGGCATATTTTGGGGTAACGTGTATGGATTATCATTCAGTTTACTTACTATATTTTGAAAATATTCAGGTGTATGCAGTAAAATTGCTTCTTCCACACTGATTGGATCGCCATTAACGACAACAGAACGCCCTATCGTTGTTTTCATTGGAAGGTTGAAAACACGCTCTTTCAATGTATACCGATTAATATTTTTTTTTCTAAAACTTTTTCGAGACTCAATACTACTTATAGTTTCAAGATTGACTTCAAAACTGCAATACTCCTCAAATTCATTTAATCTATGTATAATATCAGTTTCGATCCAAAAAGTAGCACAGTATATCACTTCATCTTGATTATCATGGTCATTAAAGCTTATTTCTTGTACTTTTGATAACGCAAGATCTTCAGTCCCAACTATACGTATATATTGAGGATAATCCTTAATTTTTACCGTAGCACCTAAGTATACTTCAGATGAGAAATTTACTACTATTGTGTAGTATTGTGGAACCAGGGCGAGAGCACGTATGCTCATTTCTTATCCAAACCTTGGATTCCCGCCAATATTACTTGCTCCAAATAGGCA
>NZ_JASJOJ010000116.1:0-4812 GCF_038519165.1 Photobacterium sp. SP02 | reverse complement strand
ACGATGGCGGCGGCTTTCCTGGCGGGATCACCCAGTCAGCCGACAATGACGATCTGAGGCTCAAAAATGTCACCGGGTGTACTGGCGATCGAACAGGTTATGCACCGAGGCATTGATGCGAAAATCCGGGCTCAGGTGATATCCCGCCCCCGCATCAAGCGTCATCCAGCCTGACGTGGTGGCACAGCGCTGGCTGATCCCCAGCTCATCCTGACAGCCCGGCACTTTGTCCATCGCACCGGCATAATTAACCCGCACGAAACCCTGCCAGCTGTCCTGCTGATACAGCAGCATGCTGTTGCCTTCCAGCGGCGTCAGGGTGCGGATCGGCTCGCCGTGCTCATCCTCGCCGTCAACTATGCCCAGCTTGCTGACAAGGTTCAGGTGTTCGCTGAACCAGTAGCTGACGCTCATCTCGGCACCGTAGGTTTTCACGCCGTCCAGATTCTGATACTGCACTTCGGCGTACTTAGCCGCTTCGTTCCAGCCGATGGTTTTTTCGCTGATGAAGTTATCGAACACCGAATAGAACACCGCGCCGTACACAGCGAGCTGGCCGTCATCGTATTTGGCTCCCAGTTCCAGGTTGTCACTGGTTTCCGCCTCCAGATCGGCATTCGGCCGGATCACAAAGTTGCCCAGATCACTCGACAGATGCGGGACAAAACCGTAGGCCTTGGCATAGGAAGGCGCGAGAAAACCATGGCTGTAACTCAGGTAGGTGTTCAGGGCTGGTGTCCATTGGTAGGCCAGCGACAGACTGGGTGACAGCTCGCTGCTGCTCAGCGCATGCAGTGGATAACCGCCAATGCTGTCCTCCACCTCAGACGACATCTGCTGATAGTCGAAACGCAGGCCCGGCACCAGGTTCCATTTGCCCCAGTGAATATCATCATGCAGATACACCCCCAGGCTGTGGGTTCGGGCCGAGGCAAAAGGCGCAGAGTCTTGCTGCGTGTCCCCGCTCCAGTCGGCAATACGCTTGCTGACCGGGCGCTCATGCAACATAGATTCCAGCGCCATCCCCCAGGCGATGGCGTGCTCAACCTCGCCATGCGCAGCCCGCTGCTGCAAATCGGCTGACAAACCGATCAGATGATCATTAAATGCACGGCTTTCAGACTGACGGCGTTTGAACACCAGCCCTTCCTGCGTCCGTTGCATCGCAATATCTTTATCGCTCAGGGTGTCTGTCTGGCGGTAGTACAGATTGATATCGGCCTGCTCGGCCAGCAGGGCTTCCCCTTCCCATTCAGCCCCTGCGCGGACAGACAAGGTACTCGTCTCCCCTTCTTCCAGAAACGAGCTGGCTTGCCAGCCGCCGCCGTCCGGCTGAGCCGGGGGGATTCCCTGCTCCCGCCTCACCTGCTGCTGGTAATAATCTGCCTTGCCCTTGAGCATCCAGCTGTCATTCAAAAACCATTCACTGCTCAGGGCCGCATTGAAGCCGTCAATATCCCTGAGATAGAGCGACTGATCATGGTTTTTGCTCTCACTGCCCTGCCAGTAGCTAACCCGCACCAGATGCGCCGTGTCGCCCAGCCGTGCCGCCGTGGTCAGGGTCGAGGTGTACTTATCACTGATCCCCGAGTAACCGGCTTCCAGACCGGCATAGTGATCCTCGCGGCCCAGATAATCACTCGCAGTTTTCGAAGTCAGCACCACCACGCCGCCAATGGCGCCGGAGCCGTACAGCGACGAGTCCGCCCCTTTGACCACTTCAATCTGCTTGACATCGCCCAGATCGAAGCTGTTATGACCGGCCACATCGTTCAGATCGCTGGCTCCATAGCCGTCCGCGACTTTGACGCCGTCTTTGATCACCGCAATCCGGTTGCCGCTCATGCCGCGGATCGTGATAGTTTGCGGACGTCCGGCGCCACCGCTGACGCTGACACCGGGTTCATGAGACAGCACGTCATACAGCTCGGTCGATCCCTCACGTGCAATATCCTCACTGGTGATCACCGCCACTGAGCCATTGGTTTCAGACAGCGGCTGCTCGATGCGGGTCGCCGTGACTACCACAGTCGTCATTTTTTCGGCTTCCGCCTGCTGGGCGGCCAGGCTGTGAAAACTCATCAGGCCTGCGGTACTGGACAGGGCACACAAAGCCAGGGGGACAGGCTTCAACTGCATGTTGCACACTCCGGTTGTTAGGAAAAATTGTTATTAAAATTTGTTATTAAAATTAATTGGTTAAGGTTTTATCAGGTCAAAGCAGCCCCTCCGGCTTCCAGCGAAGCCAGACAGGCTGTAATGGCAAAACGGTTTAAGGTGACTGTGTCGCTGTGGGTGCCAGGCGCAGCAGGAAGGCATACTCTCTGGCCTGCTGCCGCATCGCCTGCCGGACATCCTGCCGGTGGCCGCCGGACAAATCGGTCTGCAGCAGATAAGGGCCCTGGCTGCGGCTGTTGTCGCGAATTGCCATCACCCAGCGGGCAGGTTCCCAGTAAGGTACCTGAGTGTCGTACAGTCCGGCGGTCACCAGCATGGGCGGGTAAGCCTGCGGCGAAATGTTGTCATTCGGGCTGTATGTTTTCATCACCGCCAGCTGCGCCGGATCGCGGGGATCGCCCCATTCGGCATATTCCTGCCGGGTCAGCGGCAGGCTTGGATCCGACAGGGTGGCTATCACATCAACAAAAGGAACCTGCAGTACGGCACCGGCAAACAATTCCGGCTGCCGGTTCAGCGCACCGGCGATCAGGGTACCGCCTGCACTGCCGCCCAAAGCCAGAATGGGCCTGTCGCGACCCTGGCGGTAGGCTTTGATCACTTGCGCCACGGCCAGATAATCGTCGAAGCTGTGGGGTTTATTGTGTCCCTTGCCCTGCGCATACCATTGCGGGCCAAGATACCCGCCGCCTCTGACATGGGCGATCGCATAAATCACCCCGCGATCCAGCAGGCTGATGATTTGTGGCATGAAGTAAGGACGCACCGGTGTGCCATACGCCCCGTAGCCGTAGAGGATGACGGGCGATTTTTCATTGAGCCGGTCAGTACGGTAAGCCAGTGTCACAGGAACGGAAACGCCGCCGTGACGTACCTGAATCTGTTCAGTCTGGTACGCGGCCGGATCTATGCCGGGATAACGATCTTCGGTCAGGGTCGCGATGCGCATTCGGGTAAGATCCAGCGCCTGCCACTGCGGTGGCTGGGTCAGCGACATGCTGCGGATCATCACAGAGCGGCCATAGCGGTTGCTATTGCCCGACAACCAGGCCACACCGCCAGCCGGGGTGATGATGGTGTCAAACAGGCTCTGGCCCTGATCATCAAGGACGATCACCCGACTGGTACTCTTCTCGGTCACTTCCAGCACTATATGATCGGGAAACAGCAGCCAGTTCTTGATGTGCTGATTGGGTTCCGGCTGCCAGAGTGGCAGCCAGTTCGCGGCATCACCCTCGTTCAATGCCGCGTGAAAAAGACGAAAGTCGCCGTCACGGTTGCTGACCAGGAACAGGGCGGCATGGCGCACATCGGCATAATATTCCACACCAGATTCGCGAGGCCGCAGTGTAGCCAAACGCTTGCCGCTGTTACTGTCCACCAGCTGCTGCTCACTGCTGTCATGGTTATTCGACTGAATGATCACATACTGATCAGCCGTCGCGGTATAGACAGACACCAGCCACGCCGGATTGTGCTCGCGAAACAGCATCGCTTTGCGTGCCTGCGGCAGCGACCAGCGCACCACTTGATACGGACGGTAAGTCCCGCCTTCATTTTCGACGAAATACAGGCTCTGGCTGTCAGCACTCCATACAAGATCCGTCGCGGCGTGCTCTGAAAGCGTTGCTACAGCCCGTCCGCTGGACAGTTCAATCACCGTCAGACGGTAATTGCGATCGCCCCGGCTATCTTCGGTGACGGCCACATAGCGGTGATCCGGACTCACCTGCCAGCTGCCGAGCTGATAGTAGTCCGCCTGCTGGCTGCGTTGTGTCAGATCAACGGCTGTGCTCACTTCACCCGTCCGGGCATCCTGCCGCAACAGCAGCCGGGACTGAGCCTTTGTACTGAGACGATAATTGTACGACCCGGCAAGCTGCCATGGCCGGTCGGCCACACTGGCCTGACGGGCCTGCCACTCATCCAGCAATGACTGTTCCAGCAAGGCCTGCTGCTGTAATGCCTGCTCAGTCTGCTGATTTTCATCTTTCAGAAAAGCCAGTACCTGTGCCGACTGACGGGAATCATCCCGCAGCCAGCCGTAAGCCGGGGCCGGTTCAGAGACCGCCGCCACATCAAGGGCGAATACCGGCAAAGCCGAAAACAGACTCGCCATACCGCACAACATGATACCCACCAAGCAACTTTTCATTTCGACATCACAACCTAATTACAACTTCATCAGAGAAAGCAATTTTCTGCCCATTAAACAGGGCGCACATCATGCACACAAACACTAATGAGATCAATTATCAGTTTCATTTGTATTTATAAAAACAGAAGGGAAGTGATATAGATCACACTAAATCATCTAAGCAACAAGATGCTGACCAAAAAACAGACCGGATAAAGAAGAACCAACAGAAGAAAGCGCGGGATAATAATAATTGAGCCATAGTAATCGCCGACCAGGACCCAGTATGGCGATGTATAAATCTGGCGATTTTCATTATTCAGCGGGCAGGGAAGATTAAAATCCACACAATCCGTACAAAAAAAGGAATCTTGTTCGTTTTTTTTAAAAAAACCATTGACGGAAAAACGCAAAACCTTTTTAATGCGCCCCGTTGCCTCGATAGCTCAGTCGGTAGAGCAGAGGATTGAAAATCCTCGTGTCGGTCCCTGGCCGGG
>NZ_JASJOJ010000115.1:0-5061 GCF_038519165.1 Photobacterium sp. SP02 | reverse complement strand
ATAAATTAAAAAAATCAGTAATTGCAGCGCTAGGGTTATCTGTAATAGGTGGCTCTGCAGCATATGGATATTTCTATATAACGAATCCATATGATGAAGAGTATATGGAAAATTTGGAGTATCTTGTCAAGTATGCGGAAAAATCTGAAGATAAAATATCGCATATAAATTGGCCGATATATTTAGATATTCCAACAATACCTAAAATGGAAGTATGGGATGCAGTGAATCATTTACCTCAGATTCAGTTCTTTTCAACGGTACATTCGAAAGATGGTTATGGTTCTCTTTACACGATGAATCTTGATGGTAGCGATGTTCGTGTACTCTTTAGCCAAGAAGAAATTGGTGGTATACCTGAGATTAGAGGTTTATCTCGGCCTAGTCGTTCACCTGATGGAAGATATGTTATCAGTTCTATTCAACCAAGTCCCTTTAACTTTAGTTGTGTTCTATATGACTTGAAAACTAGAGAACCAATAGATTTAGGCAAGGGTCGTTGTTATAATTTTAATTGGGATGCTGAGTCTAATGGTGTTTATTATATAGGTGGCGATAGCTGGCAATCACCATTTTACTTTGATCTAAATAAACATAAATTGAGTAAGTTGTACCCTTCTGAAGATAATTTTTTTGAGGAACTAAGCTTCGAAAATGACTTGTCTGGAGGGTATCCAATTGAAAATGGTGAGTTTTTTATTCGGAAAGTTAAAGGTGATAAAAATAATCTTAACAAATACCATGGGAAAGGATTCAAGTTTAAACTACCGGATATGAAATATATAGGTGTTGAAGATTACTTTCCTGATGGGTGTTATTATGGGCAAAACGTAAGTGCCGATGGTAGATATTTTACTTGCGTATACTCGGAAGGCGGTAAGTATTATTATAATATAGATAAGCCACTTACAAAGATAGGGGAGGTTAAAGAGTCTTTAATTATCCAGGCTGGAACGTGGTATATGTCTGATATTACAAAAAAAATATTTAGAAAAATTAATGATGATGAAGAAGCACCAATCTCAGGAATATATTATTCCTACGAAGTAAGAAATAGGAAAGTTAATATTGGAAATCTGGCATATTATGTCCCGGAAGAGTTAAAAGAAAATTACGATCTTTTGAAATTTAGTGATAAATTTCCACCAATCCCAAGTGTAGAGCTATATCAAGAAACTTTAAATAAAATTTTAAAAGAGGGATGATTGATGGCTCAGGTTTTAATTTTTGGAATTTATTTTATGGGACGGGTTTATAATGAAAAAAGATAAGTTTCATCAGGAGAAAAATATTTACTCTACCTTGTGAAACTCTTACTTTCGACGGTAACGAGTGGTATGAAGAGTTGACCTATATATCTCAAAGCCAGCTTGTTACTAAGGTCAAACCAGAATATCCAATAGCATTCATTGACAAGTATGGGAAATTAAAATACGTCTTGATGACCGAACAAAGTGTGCTTATCTACGGAACCGAGAATAACAAAGACCGTACCCGGATTATTCGTGTTGACATCAGGAATATATCATTTCTAATCCAGCATACTGACCTGTGATAATTAAAAAATATGTAGATATCACCGAACTATTAAATTATGATGTTGGCGAAAGAAAGAATGATTACTATGAAAAAAAGTATGAAATCAACACTAAAACTCAGTTTGTTAACAACCTTACTCCTTGTCGGTTGTGGGCAAGATGAAATCACTGCTGAAAGTAAACAACCAGAAAAAGAGCTGTCAATTGTAGAGCAAAAAAATGCTCAGGAATGGGAGGATGGCCGGATATATGTTACAGAGCACAATTACATTAGCTATCAGAATAACAACGGAAAGCCAAAGTATTATGTTTATAAGGCGAAAGAATGGCCGCGCGAAGACTTAAGTAACGAAAGCTCTTACGATTTACCTCGTGTCGTGTTCAGTTGGGATAACGGTGAAGGCGAAACAGATGAGTATTATGAGCGAAAAGATAAAGTCTGGAGTATTAAAACAGACGGAACTGATCTACGGTTAGTTGCGGATGAGTTTGATGGAAGCATCCGTTTAATGCGAATGTCCCCGAATAACCGATATTTGGCTTTAGCGTATGCCAACAGTGATGGCATGTTCAAGGTAATTAAAGATATTAAAACGGGTGAGTATATCGAGTTGGGGAAATCTCGCGGTTATCCAGAATTTTTATGGGCGGAAGACAGTAGTTATTTATATTTTGTGGATGATTGGGAAAACTGGAAGTATATTCTAAATACAGACAAAAAATAAAAAGTAGATGTAATGTATAACGAGAACTCTGTGATATACGATGGGAAAAGATATGTGCTAAATGACTATGGTGTGGTTGTATTTGATGAAGATTCGAATAAAAGGCTATTTAATGTTAGCATAAATCCTGACAAAGAATCACTGGGTTCTTACAAATTTATAAACAAATCAATTAGCCCAACGGGTCGATTTGCCTGGGGAGAAAGTAGTCGGAAGCGATTTTTAATAGACACACATGAAAAGACATTTAGTTATGAAGATATAGAAGAAAGAAAGATAGGAAAGTATAAGTATTTTAAATTGATTGGTTTACATGCAAACTATACAAGAAATGGTGCAGGAAAAGTGGTTTTATTTAAGTTAAACGATAAAAAAGAACAGGATAAGAACTACACTTCTTGGGTCCAAATAGCTACAGGACATAGAGCTACAGGCTCATCACTTTATAATGCTTTTGTAAATGATGGAAATTTTGAGAAATAGGGTTTGACAATGTCGTTTGAAATGTGCTTAGCACCAAATTAATACATCTTTAGCGTATCTTTCAAAAAGAATTAAATAGAAGTAATGCAATACTTGAGTTCCCAAATTGGCATAATGAATCAGATTTAAGAGAAGCTAGGGAACTCAAAAATGCTCGGCCTCTCCAATTGATTCCTGTTGTTTCTTTAAATGACAAAGGTCAACGTGATCTATGGGCGACCGACGCTAACTATCGTTTGTGTGCTCTTAGAAATGGAAATCAAGGCAGAGAAGGTGAGTCCGATAAAAACTATTGCGGTCAACGGGCTCGATATGACCAATTCGAGATTTCAAAATGAAGAATACGGTTTTGCCATTAGTACCAGAGCTGAATGGTGAACCTCTCACAGCGTGTTCCTGTTCGGGGTGAATGACAGGCGGGTAAAGAGGATATTATCGCTGCCGGAACTGAAATCGACTGCCATGTAAAATAGTAATCCCATGAGCCAGACTAGAAATTAATTTTTGGATCAATACCGCAAAGTGACATGTTCAGGCGAGTACGGCGATTAAAGCAGTTGATTAGGGTATTCGATCTGATAGGGTTTCCTGATTACATCTTGATGACCGAACCTATTTTTCCTGTGTACGGAACCGGGAATTGAAAAGAATCATCGTGGGCTAATTCGCAACCCGATAGCTGATGTAAAACTGGTCACAGAACGCTGGCAGGCTTAAAGTCCCCGAGCATGATACCCCAAAATTCTATTCAGTTGTGTCATTAGCGGGATTGCTGAAAGAAGGAAGTTTCACTCTCTTTGATTGCAAATCCCAAAGATCCGCATGGTGCTGAATTCATTTTTACGGAAATTCCGTTTGAAGAACTGGCAAACGATCAAGACGAATGTGAAGAAATTGAACATGCTGAGATGGTTGACGAGTCCTTCAAAGAAGCAAAGAAAATTGAAGAACTCAGAAACCTCTGGCTGAACGCAACAAATTTTTAGGAATCAATCATGAAGAAAAAACTGCTGGCTTATAGTGTTGGGGCGCTTTGCGTTGGTGCAATCGCATACCCAGCGTGGAAAATGATTAAAGAGAAAATATCTTATCATAAGGATTATCAGGAGCAGTTGGATTTAATCGTTGAATTGATTGAAATAGAACGTTTGAAAACAAGAGATGATGCGATTTCATGGAGATTAAATATAACAATCCCAGAACAATTAGAATATGAAAAATGGGATGAAGATAATGAAATTCCAAGGGTGTTGTTTAAAGCACGAAAAAAAGGAGAAAAATATTCTAACCTTTTTTCAATGGGAATTGATGGGAAAGATGTCAAACTTGTTGCAACTTATGAGGATTTTGGATCAAAAATATTACCTTTCGGATATTTTACTAGTCCAAATCGCTCCCCGAGTGGGAGGTATATAATTTCTACATCTCATAAGAAAGATTATGGTTATGGCTGTACGCTTTATGATTTGAAAGAAAGAGTAGGGTATAGGTTTGCATCAGGAAGGTGTTTTGTTGAGTCGTGGATAGATAATGAAAAAATTGCGTTAGTTAATAATGACGGTCAATCAGCTGAATTAAAACTTGATTCAGCTGGTCTAGTATATTTAAAAGATATATATGGGTATGACTTTGATGATGCAAACAATCGATTCTTTTTAATAGATAAAAATAAAAAAGCAATCTCAAAAATAAAAAATGATAATGACTTCTTGGCGTCTGTTAATGGAGTTGGTGAGCAGATAATATATGATATGCCAGGATTCAAAAAACCTGAGAAAGGGAGTTTTCTATCTGGTGAATGTAATTCTGGTGGGGTTTTTGGAGTAAGCGATAATCTATTTACTTGCAATTATGATAGGCAAAATTTTGTATACAATGTATATAGTACAGATAAGCCAAAAGAAATTGTTGGGCAAAGTTTAGGATTTCGTGTAATTAAGTTAGGTAGTTGGGGGATGCAAGATGGATTTATATACAGAATTATTAAAACACATGAAAAGACACCGCTAAAAATAATTAAGTATTATTATGAGGCTAGTAATAAATATGAGATAAAAGTTTATGATGATTTGTATGTATCTCAAAAAATGCAAGAGGATTTTTATAAGTTAAATCTATCAAAATATTTTCCTGACTTACCAACAAAAGAGAAATATGATGAAACCCTAATTAAGTTTTTATATAAATAAATGTTGAAGAGATGGCTATTGTGTCCACTTCACCTATGCTGAAACCGTCGGTAGTGTTCAAAGTTTTGTGTCTTTTCCTACACTTCCTAAAAAAGGGAGAGACACATCATGGCTGATAAATACGAA
>NZ_JASJOJ010000114.1:0-5394 GCF_038519165.1 Photobacterium sp. SP02 | reverse complement strand
TAGGCGAATTTCAGACATAAAAAAACCGCCGGAATGGCGGTCTGACAAGGGACAAAACAGCAGATAACAAAAAACCCACCGAGTGGGCGAGGTTTTGCACTGTGGGGGTTTTGCTTCATTTGGGGGTGAGTGTCAATGCTCAGGCACTAGATGTGGACAATATACTCTTAACCCAAAAGAATCACTTTCCTGAATTAATACCACATAAATAGATTTAATATTTTTTAGCTATCAATATCTAGGCTTTTTAAATCCGGTCATACATTGTTGCATATTAATGCTTCTGCTATTTTACGCATCATTTAATGTAGTAGGTCTAATATATGTCGTCATTCGATGAAGAATGTAGGTATTATCCAAAAGCTGGCTATACACCTTTGTTAGATACATTGGAGGTATACTCTCCAGTTGAAAAGTTGAAAGAATCGGTCGAACCGGATCCTACATTTGAATATATTTTTGAAATAGCTTGTTCTCAAGAAACATTCCGTAAACGGATCGGAGGTGTTTTTTGGCTTGGCCGTACAGAGAAGGAAAAAGCACTTGAAGGTTGGGTTCAAAAAGTACTAAAAGGGAATATCACCCGCTTTTCTGTACCAGTTCGAGTACAAGAACCCAAAGTTCTCTATCATGGTTTCATGTTTGGCTCATCTGCATTGAAAACCATACAAGATGTAAAAATACAGCCGAAAGGCACAGATCTTGTACAAGAAACCTTTATACCGTTGATCCCCACAATTCAGGTCGGTCAAAGACTAGGGTTACCAACTCGTGGCTACTTTTATGTGTTTCAGTCTGCTTGTTTAAAACAGGAGTATCAAATTCAGGGTGACAAAAGATGGGCTTTTCGGGCGACTTATGCAACCCATGACTCTTTAGCCGATCAAAAGCTTCACGGCAGACCTTGCTCTGCTTTGCTTGTCTATTGGAAAATTGCCGGACAAGAAGTTCAAGATCAACACATTCTTTACCTCGAAGAAAGAATAACAAGTCAGCAGTTGAGTGAAATGACAACCACCTGGCTGGATGAACATGGTTACCGGGTAAATGCTAATGAACTGGTAAATGCATTAAACCAGCCAATAGCTGTACGTGAATGTTCAGAGAAAGATCAGGAAAATACAACAGAAAAAAAACCTGTTTCTCATATGGTCCAACATGACGAAACCGGAAGCAAGCGCCAAAGCTGGGTAGAAATAGCGGCCCGATACAATCTCACGCCTAGAGAATTATTAAAACTTAATCCGAGCTATAATGAGAACCCATTGTCTTTGGCTGTGGGTGATGTACTCAATGTAGCTCAACCTGCCGCATCTATGCGGCGAGCACCTGTCTATGGGCTTCCACCAATTGCGCCAGAACGCTGTAATAATCCAGAAAATGTCCATTACCCATACACAAGCAATTTTTTACATGGTGAGTTTGGTGTAATACCTATTTCATCACTCCAAATTCTAGAAACTGATCTCCCTGTAGTAAATGTCCGTCCAGGTGAAGGAAAGGATTGGTTAGAGCTGAAATATTACTATAAGGATAGCGAGCCTGTACAAAAAGCCCCTTTTAGTGTGATATTTGAAGATAATTCAGAAATCACCGGAGAATTAGATGAACAAGGCTTCGCACGAGTAGAACGAGTTCAGGCGGGGACATTTCAAGTACTCTACGGTGAAGATAAACGACCTTGGCAGGCAACTGCACTTTCGGCCACTCCAAACCCTTTATATCAACAGTTTGATCCTAATGTTGTAAGAAGAGAAATAGACGAAGGAAATCTTGAAGCTGTTCAGGTTGTGGCAGACATTGCTGCAGAAGCAGGCAACTGGATATGGGGCGTTTTGCAGGGTGACTTCAATGAAGACCCAACCAATGCTCAAATTGTCGTCGGTACTATTTTGTCAATGTTGCCGATCATTGATCAGGTTATGGATGTCAGGGATATCATCGCAAACCTAATGGTATTGACCGACGAAGAAAGAACTGAAGAAGTTAGAAAATTTGCCTGGATCGCACTTGCTATTACTCTTATTGGACTAATACCAGGCTTAGGTTCTGTATTAAAAGGTATTTTTAAACTGATAATGAAAAACGCAGATGTTGCCTTGGATATCATTTTGGCAATGCTACGTAAAGCAGGTAAAGGCGACCCAAAAGCTTTCCTGAAAAATCTACCATGGGGTGAGTACACAAAATTTATTCAAGGAAAATGCAAAGAGGTTATCCAAAAGTTAATCTCTGGCCTCAAAGTCGTAAAAGATTCATGGCTTGCACAGAAGGCTTTAGACAATGCAGCCATCAATAGTATTAAGTCTGTAATTGAAGGGCTCGAGAAGCTAGAGAAAAAAAGTGATGAAGCCCTAGCTGGCGCTATGGGGCAAATTCGAGAAAATATTGACAATCTACTCAAAAGAGAAAATCAATCCCCCAAACACACGGGAAGCACAAACCAAAAGCAATACCATGAAGCTCGTGAACTTACGGCTAAAGAAGCCGAAATGATGGTAAAGATTCATAAAAAGTTGATCAACCCTCGTTCTTTTGAAGAGGCTGAGGCTATTCTCGAAGCACGTAAGCTTGAAATTCATCAGAATGGATACAAAGGTGGAAAGTACACTGATGAAGAACTAGAGTTAATGGTCAAGATGGGATATACACCTGAACAACGTTATATGGTTTCATTTCAGGAAATAGGTGATTTAGATAACCCACTTGCATTTACACGGCCTGACCAATTTAAGCGTTCTCCACTTTGGCTAACAAGTTTCGATCAATTGGAACATGCTGACAAAGACCCAGACCTAATAGCAAAAGTTTTAGGGACAAATTATGATTCAAATAAAAATTATGCACTTAACATAATTGACCTTGATAGTTTACCAACTCACAATAATGTAAAATCTTTTGTTCCAACATGGGACAATATGAAAAAACAAGTTGTACCCGACTTGGCTCAAGATAATAAATTCTCAGAAGAATTATTATCAAGTGTTATGTCAGATGAATATAAAGTAACTTATCGAGAAACCATGGAAAGCTTTTGGTCTCAAAACTTGAATGAGTTCAATCCAAAGCACATAAGCCAATTTACAAAAAACAACTTATCTGAAACATCTGAAGATATGTTTAACGCTCGTCACTACTTCAGAACTCAAATTGGTTCAAATTCTGACTTCGAAGGAAATGGTTTAACCAAAAACAATACTGGATTTCAGAAACATGGTATTATTGAGCAATTGATACTTGATAGAAACCCTAAAAGCGTTGGAGAGCTTCTGTTAAGTGACCCTACACCAATCAAGGTTATAAATCTATGAAATTAAAAGAATTCTCACTATTACCTTATAATAGTCCTCACTTTATAGTATCTCATTCAATTAAAGAGATAAGAGGAACCAATGATGAATTCAGACTATATCTGAGTGGTGATTATTTCATCATACAAGACTTTGGATACTTACCCAATGGCGATGAGTTGACAGATCAACAAGAGTTACCAAATGAGGCTGCTTCATGGATATTAGATAGAATTGAAAATGGATTTCGTAAAAGTAGCGATGAAGGCGGTTTACCTCCCGGTGTTATGAGAGATACTACAACAATTAACGATGAAACGATCCACATCAGGTATACTTTATGTGCTGGAGGTGATGGGGTTGATGGAATTACAATTATAAGCCAAGATAGAAAAAGTCACATAAATGAAAGAAACATGCAAGAAAGTGTTATACCTAGTCAGGTTTTAGATGAAACATTAATACCATTTCTACGTACAATTTCGGCAAGACTGAAGCCCTGATTATAAATCATATAATATCGTAACAAAGCCCTAGCTTAGGGCTTTATTACGATCAAGTTAATAAAATCAAGCCACTTTCCTCGCTTCCCTTTCCTCCAGCTCAATCTGTTGCTGAACCGATAACAAAGCTGCTGTCCTCCCATCGTTCAGCCAACGCACTAACTCTTCCAGTATCGGCTTGTAGCGGTTGAACCGGCTAAAAGGAACGGGCATTGCCTGCACGAACTTGGCAAAGCGGGTTTCGTTGGTCCAGGGTACGCGGCCGTCTTTACAGGCCGGGCACTTACGGGTGATCCAGCGTATGTTTTTAGTGTAGCCAGTGCCGTTGCATTCGGGGCAGATCACCCCGAACTGTTGTGAACACTCGGCAATCGCCGTTACGGCTAACGCAATCAGTGCCTTGTCCGGATAAGTGCTGCGCCAGTTTTCCATCAACCGGTTCGCTTCGCCCATCAGAATCTGAATCAGTTGCTTGCGTGAAGCTTCATCGCGCTGTACTTCTTCAAACAGCAGCAACCAGCCTGCCGGAGAAACTCGCCACTGTAAGCCTACAATCGCCAGTTGTTCTTCTACCGTTAACAGTGCCCTGCCCCCGGTACTGGGGCATAGTTAATGCCTTTCAGGCCAAACTTCCCTATGAGTTTTTCAATTCTCATGCAGCTACCTCCAGTGTCTCCCGAAAGTTGATCGTTAAGTCTTCCGCTATCCCGCGTTTAAACCGAATCCGCTGTGTGATGGGGAAATAGCCAGGCGTGAACAGTACGAACACACTGCCGAAGTTCACGCCTTTCTTTTGGGTTACGCCGTCTGTTTTCAGGAAGTTATAACGTCCGTCTGGCTCGTACACCGCAGCGGCTACACCTTCTATGCCCTGTTGCCACCATCCGGTTAACGGCTCATAGGGCAACAGCATCATGCCCGGGTTGCCGGCTCTCGCTTCGGCTGCCGCTTTGGCAATGAATGGCTCTTTCAGATCAAACGGTGGGTTACACCACCAGTGCGGCTCCCATGCTTGCTGCAAGGCATCGAACCCCACAATTTTCGCGTGCGGGTTGAAGAAGGTATTTCCAAAACCTGTCCCGCGTTTGAAGTAGTTCCCGGCCTTTTCTTCCAGCCATTCCAGCGATGTATAGAACCGGCTCACTTTGGCGGTTTCCGGTTCTTAGCACACATCAAGGTTGAACTCACGGCCATACAGGGCTTTGGCATCCCAAAAGCATTTCCACTGCGTGCCCCAGCGGTTTTTATCGTCCACAGTCGTACGGGACCGAATCAGAATAGCCATTACGCCGCCCTCGCCTGTTCTTCCTGTGCCGTTTCCACACGCAGCCAAATATCCGCTTCGCGTACCCGTGGCCGCAGCTGATGGCGTGCCCACGGCGAATACCGGTTCAACAACTCCAACAGCAGATCAACCTTGTCTGATGGCACTCCGAATTCTCGCCACTTCATCACATCGCATCCCAGCACGTTACAGTGATCGGCAATTCGCTTCAGTGCCCGTTGCGGTTCAATGCCTTCATGCATAGCCACATGCCGAATGGCGGCACGAACGGCCAGCCCGCGAAGTGCCAGTAACATTGCTTCTTGCTGCTCGTTCA
>NZ_JASJOJ010000113.1:0-5492 GCF_038519165.1 Photobacterium sp. SP02 | reverse complement strand
ATTCTGAGACAATGCCTTGATACGGCTTCCCCCTCCTGGCAAGAAGCGCCGGGAAATACCGAGCTGGCTTATTATGCCTCGTCATGCCCGGTTGACCGCTTTGAACATAACGGCCTGTGCGACATAGTGGGTAATGTATGGCAATGGACTGAATCCGCCATCGACGGCTTTCAGGGGTTTAACGTCCACCCGTTATACGATGACTTCTCAACCCCCACCTTTGACGGCCAGCACAATCTGATCAAAGGCGGCTCATGGATTTCAACCGGTAATGAGACTATCCCCGAATCGCGCTACGCTTTTCGTCGTCATTTTTATCAGCATGCGGGATTTCGGTATGTCGCCTCTGAACAGGATCCAGCCAGTATGGCCAATCTGAATATTTATGAAACCAATGAGTTAATCGCGCAATACCTGGAATTTCACTATGGGAATGAGTATTTCTCTGTACCTAATTTCTGTGTCAACGGGGTTAAGCAGTGCCTGCAGGAAATTTCATTGCACAGTACGCAACGGGCACTGGATATCGGCTGCTCCGTCGGCAGAGCCAGCTTTGAACTGGCAAAACGCTTTGACCACGTTGACGGCATAGACTTTTCCGCCCGCTTTATTCAGCAAGCGTATGCCCTGCTTGAGCAGGGGGAGAAACGCTATACCATTCCGACCGAAGGCGATCTGGTGGAGTTTAAAAGCATTACCCTTGACGAATTAGGCTACCAGAACCTGAAAGGCAATATTCACTTCAGCCAAGGCGATGCCTGTAATCTCAAGCCGCAGTTTACCGACTATGATCTGGTCTACGCTTCCAATCTCATTGACCGGCTGGCCGATCCCAAGGCCTTTCTTAACAGTATTGCCAAACGGATTGTGCCGGGGGGATATCTGGTCATTACCTCGCCCTACACCTGGCTGGAAAACTATACGCCCAAAGACATGTGGCTGGGGGGAATTAAGGTGAATGGCGAGAATTTCACCACCTTAGACGGGCTCACTGAAACGCTGATCCCGCATTTCGAACTGATTGCAGTCAAAGAAATTCCGTTCGTGATCCGCGAGACGAAACGGAAATTCCAGCATACTGTGTCTGAGATGACCATCTGGCGTAAACGCTAACCACAAGCTGGCGTGTCTTGCTGTTCACCTGCCAACCCCGGACCAATACATTTCACTTGGTCTGGGGTAAACTAGCCGCTTTTTGAAGTGAGTACTGGCAAGTGAAGACACCGTGCGTGGCGAAGTGTAAAAATCAGGAAGGGATCTGCAGTGGTTGCCTGCGAACCATGAAAGAAATCGGAGAGTGGCGAGTAATGGACGATGACGCGCACACCCAGACTATCGCCCAAATCCAGGGAGTTGAAACCACACATAACTGCGAACGTTGTGGTCAACCGGCTTATTGCGCGATTGAGGACGGCAACAGCCAGTGCTGGTGCTTTGAACTGGCCAGACGCGATACCAGCAGCTTGCCTGAAGGTAAGTGTGTTTGCCGTGCTTGTCTCGCGAGTCTGCCACTGCTGTAAACGGTTAACTGCTACTATTAGAGTGACATTGCCGTACACCTGAGAGTGAAGCTCACATGAAAAAGTGGCTACTGTTTATGGTCTTATTGAGCCTTTTGGGTTGCAACCCTCCGCCAAAAGCAGGATTTACTGCCAGCGATTTGCAGCAAGACTGGGTATTAACCAAAATTGATGGCAGAGAGATCACTCAGATAGAAACGCGCACCCCCATCAGCCTGAGCCTGGACAGCCAGTTTAAAGCGACAGGATTCAGTGGCTGCAATCAGTTCATGGGTCTGGCGGAGCTTAAAAACGGTAACCAGTTCCGTATAACCTCACTCGTATCCACTAAAATGGCCTGTATCCAGAATGAGGTTGCCACTGTCGAGGCGGTCATCGTCAGCGCATTGCAGCAATGGAATACCACTGCACTTGAAAGCGATACCTTATCACTGACGACAGAGCAGCACGTACTGACCTTTGTTCCCAAAGACTTGTCCGTGCCACTTGATTCCGCCACTCCCTGATTAGCCTGTTAAGCCCGCAACCTTGCCATGGTGGGCCAGGTACGCTGAGGCTTTCTCCGGCGTCATATACTTACCTAAGGTCTTTTCCGGGACCTGGGTTAAATCCACGACAATCAATCCATCCAGCGCATCATTGAACTCAGGGTCAACATTAAAGCACACCAGCTTACCGTTTAAACCCAGATACTGCCGCAATAATACCGGTACGCTTTTTCCTGCATCCATCCGTGCAATCACCTTAGAAAGCAGTTGGACGTCCGCCAGTGCCGATAACATATCTGGCTGCCAGAACACCCGGTTATTGCTGGACAAGGGATGTGTCGGCGCCACCAAACGTGCGCTGCTTTCATCGGCATGATGCACAGACATACAAGCAGCGAGCAACTGTCTGGCCTCATGGCTGTACTCATCACTGATACTGACCGGGCCGAACAGATGCGTGTATTTCGGATGCCGGCACACGAATGCCGATATACCTTTCCACAACAACAATAACGCACTCAGACTGCGCTGGTACTCTTCTGCCACCACTGAGCGCCCCAGCTCAATGGAAGCGCCATACTGGCTGATAAACCGCTCGTCGTACCGGAACAGCGTACGGGAATAGAGGCCTTTCAAGCCGTGCTTGGCAATCAGTTCATCCGTCAGTCCCAACCGGTATGCGCCTACAATTTTTTCAGCCTGACGATCCCAGACAAACAGGTGCAGATAACTCTCATCGAAACTATCCAGATCGCTCGCTTTTCCTGTGCCTTCTCCCACCGCCCTGAAATTAATTTCGCGGATGCGTCCCAACTCTTGCAATATTGCCGGGATCTGGCTGGCCCGTGCACAGTAAACATCAAACTCACCGCTGCTCAGCATCCACTCGTCATCACCGAGGCTGGCGATATCCTTTTTCAGTAAGGATAAGGGGACAGGCGCATCTATGGGTTCACCTGAAAAGGCCATTTTTGACGTATCCACGACAGAAGCGGAGGTGCTTGATGGTATCAAACCGGCCTGGCTGCCCAGCAAATAGGTATTGAATTTCAGATAATTGACTAAGTGCTGGTCGTCACTGATATTTTTCACTTCGCTGAACCGAATGCTGTCGCCGATTGCAATCGGAATCGGCGATTGCTGCTTATTCAGCATCTCTCTTCCCAGCATCAGGGTGCGCAGCATGGGATGAATTTTCCCCGCCATGTAGAAATGGCGGCTGTTGCGCCCGCCGATAAACACAGGCACCGTGGTGGCTTTATGTTTGTGAATTAAACGGCTGACCGATTTACTCCACTCTTTGTCGCGAAGCTGCCTTGATTGCCTGTCATAAGCCGACACTTCACCGGCCGGAAATACCAGCAGCAATCCCCTGTCGCTCAAATGGCGGTTGGCTTCGCGCAAGGCTTTAACATTGGCCCGAAGCGCGCTTTCCCCTTCGAATACATCAACACCAATGAACAGTGAGTCCAGTTCAGGGACCGTCTTGAGGTAATGGTTGGCCAGAATTTTCACATCCGGCCGGATCCCTCGCAGTATCTGGGCCAGAATAATGCCCTCTGCGCAACCAAGAGGGTGATTCGCCACCACCACGACAGCGTCCTGCGCGGGGATATTCTGATAACTCCCTTTTACAACATGAAAATCTATCCCCAGCACATCAAGGGAATAGCGAAGAAACGACTCGGTATCTTGTCCCACAGGCCTGTCAGCATAAAAGCGACTCAGTCTGTGCAACCCCGTCGCCCACTCAGTCAGTTTCTCACCGACCCCAAACGGGGTTTTCCGTGGCAAACGAAAAGGACTTACGGTTTCCATACTGTCTCCATCCGAAGTTGGTGTTCGATACGAGTATGAAAAGAATGTGTGACTCAAACGTGTCAGTTCTGCGGCAGAATGATGAGAGAAATACGTCAGTTTAATGAATCGGCACCGGCTTCACAGGCTCTGAAGCAACAGGGCAAAAATCTGAACGAGCGGCGTTCTTAACATTAAGCCAAAGCGAAGAGGAGAATAACGCTATCTTTCTCTGTATAACTCAAAAGATTATTTAACCCCCAAAGGACGGAGGTGGCTGGGAAAGAGGATGAGCTGTTGTGAAAAAACTCATGCTAATACTGGTACTTAACCTTGTGCCATTATTCATTCTGCTGTTAGCCTTCATGCCAGTGCGCTGTTCAGTCAGCATGACAGACTGGATCAACTGGCTGCATCATGCCCCGCAGGTTTCCCTTCACACCCTCTGCTATCCACCGCAACCCAGTAACAATAACGTTAACAGGTACTGACCCCCTCCTCTTTGCACAATTCTGAACTATTCTCTCAATAGGAATCGCAAAAATGTCCTACTGAGCGAACGGCTGCACTCCCAGTGACTCAGGCATTACTCAGCCATAACTCAGCGGTTACTTGCGCTGGGATTCCTCGTTGAATAAAGGAAGGCATATTTGGATACTTTGCTTGGAAACATTGGCTACCTGTCAGCCGCAACCGGTTTTCTGTTCATTTTTTTGCTGTTGCTGACAACCAAAGAAAAAAGCATGCCAAAAAGGCTGTTACAGCTCACCTGCCTCCTTGGCGCAGCCTGGGCCATCACGTCATTTATTCAATATCGCTACCAGCTCTCTATTTTACCTGTGCTGCTGACCGAGAGTTTACTGACGCTGGGCTGGTGTCTGCTGGTGTCCAGCAGCTTAACCAACGCCGGGCAGGTGAAAGACATTCTCAGGGAGAAAGCCCCCCGCTGGCTTTGCCTGTTCATCGCCGCGACCATAGTGCTTGAACTGGCACGCTTCATCTGGCCTGTATTTGGCCAGCGTACTTTCCTTTTTCTGCACTTATGTCAGGCAATTATCGGCCTGTGGTTTGTCGAACTGCGCTTTCGCCGAACCCATAAAGACGAACGCTGGGCCATCAAGCCTATCTGTCTGGGATTAGGGGTCTATTTCGCTTACCACTTTGCGCTTTATGCAGATGCTTTTCTTACCAATATCCTGGCTTCCGGCTTCTGGCTTGGCAGAGGCTGGATAGCCCTGATGTCCCTGCCTTTCATCCTGCTGACCGCCCGGCGCATCAAGCACTGGCAAAGCCGGGTGTACGTCTCGCGGGATATCATTTATCACAGCACGCTGTTACTTGTTGCAGCAGGATATCTGCTGGTGATGGCACTCGCGGGTTTTTATATCAAATCCATGGGCGAAAGCTGGAGCGAGACGGTTCAGATTCTGTTTTTTGCGTTAAGCGCACTGGTGCTGGCCAGCCTCTTTCTGTCAGATACGTTTCGCAAAAACATCATGGTTTTTATCACCAAACATTTCTTTGCCAACAAATACGAATACCGTGAAGAATGGATGCGTTTTGCCACGGCGCTGGAACATCCGGAAGGCACACAATACGACACAGCACTGCGCGCCATGCTTCACCCGTTTGGCTGCCACAGCGGTGTGTTAGCCACCAGACAAGGCCCGAACATGAACGTGCGGGC
>NZ_JASJOJ010000112.1:0-5617 GCF_038519165.1 Photobacterium sp. SP02 | reverse complement strand
TATGGTCTGGCTTTAATCCTAAACACCAGGTTCAGCAAAAGCTGCTCGCCCTGCTGTTTACCGGTCATCCCATCCGGGATATCTGCCGGCGACTCGGTATGAATCCGAAAACGTTCTACGACCAGCTGAACCACATTGCCAGCCGCTGCCGTCGGCAACTTTCGGTTTTTGATGCCCGTTTGTTACAACACAGATCACAGCTGGCGCTGGCCTGTACACTCAGCCCGCTTCAGCCACATGCGGCTAATGGCGTTTACTGGATTGCCAGTTGCGAAGCCAATTCCGGCTATGTCCTCAGCCAGCACATTAACTATCACCCGGAACAGGCAGGCACACCCGATACGCTGCACGACCCTTACAGCCCCAATGCCCGCTTCCTTGCCAGACAGGAAAATAGCGCACCGGCAGCAGCGCAGGCTGCCCCTCAGGGTTTGCTGGCGAAAGTCGATGCAAAATACCGCGAAGTGTTATCGAGACCGCACCTGGAAGATCCAAGCAGTGACCAGAACATTGAGCATTTCCCGGCCAAAGGTAATCTGATCAGGCCTCAGTATGCGGTGTACGCGCATTTTTTACAGCTCAATGAACAAATGAGTGATGACACTCAGCTCATGCTGTTCATGCCGCAAGAACCTCTGTTGCGTTCAGCGTGTCTGTCTGTGTTTCTGAACAGAATTCGCTCCGGCACGATTGAACCTGTCTATGTAGAAGAAGATCCGGATTGGCCGCAGGGCAATGCCGCAGGACGTATCGACATCGTGTTACTGGGATGGTGGCGCGACCGATGGGCATTTACCCGGTTTGATCAGGTCGGCAAAGGCATCTGCCATTTAGGCGGCGAAAAAGACAATGAAGCCAGATGGCTGCAACTGGCAACTCACCGCGAAGTGGATGAGTATCAGCAGCGATTTTATCAGCAATTTGCGCAGTTGGTTGATGAACCCAGAAGAAAAGCCAGGCCTGGCGGATTACTACCTCTGCTGGATATTTACCGCGCCTGGCATAACCTGTGCCGACAAGATCGCAATGGCTTAACACCCGCTCAGCAATTGGGCATTATGAGCTCGCCGTTAACCTTAGAGCAGTTGCTTAATTAATTCAGCAACCTTGTTTTGTGTTTAAACGGCTTAACAGACCACGCCAAAAAGTCATTTTTGTTAGCTCAGCGTCACTCACCCATCACACTTTGGCATATAATCTTCAGTGCGTAATCTTTATTGATAAGTTACACAAAATTCTGAGGTGATGTGGTGATACGGATAGTCCCCAATCGAATCAAGCCCATTTTGCTGGTGAGTATGCTAGCGGTCGGCATTCTTCCTGCTTATATCTATGGCTGGATCAGCAGTGAAAAACTCAATGAGGTCGCGCTGGACAGAATTGCAGATGGCATTAATGCCCGCAATAATATCGTGGCCCAGAGCCTGGATCAGACACACACTCTGCGACTGAAAAACCTGGATTTATTAAGTCACTCCCCTATTTTTTCCCGCCCGCCTGAACAAATTGGCCAGTTTTTTCATAATTTCGGGCAAACCGACCCTTCCTTTGCGGCTATGCATCAGGTCCGTGAACAAGGCGGTCATTATTCTCTCAATGCAAGCTCAGATGCAGGGTTAACCATTAATAATATTGATACCCCGAATTTAGAAGACATCGACAAAGCGCTGACCAAGAATAATACCTACATCTCCCGTCCCCAGATCAAAAAGGGAGAAGCCACTGTCTTTCTGGCCAAAAGAATCAAACAACAGCCTGATGGTTTCCTGCTGATTGAATACAAAATGGATGACATCAAACAGCAACTGGAACAATTAGGCAATGAAGTCGCCCCAGGCGACAATGTGTATCTGACCGATATTGACGGCAAGTTGCTACTCAGCAGTCGTGCCACTGAACAGTCCCTGCACCATTTCAGGCAATTCTACCAAGCCAATTTAGTCGCAGGTTCAGGGTCAATGTCCTCCTTCGCACCGTTCATATCCGGCATCAATAATTACCACGATGATGATGGCGAAGCGATGATCGCAGCGGTGGTCCCCTCGCAGATCAAAGACGCAGAAGGCATGCCGGTCTGGTTATTGATCACTGTGACCTCACAGAACAGCGCCATCAGTGTGATTGATGAATTACACCATTTCTTCCTGCTGGCACTGGCAATGATCAGCGTGTTCATCCTTTTACTTGCCATCGCACTGACGAAGCGAATTACCGGCCCGATTGCCAAACTGACTCGCTTCGCCTCCCAGTTCCGTTTAGGGGATTATCAGTCCAACCCCTCCTTTGAAGGCCCGTATGAATTTCAGTTGCTCAATGACGCCCTTAATCAGGGAGCCGATAAAATTTCAGCTGATACGAAGCGCCTCAATCAGGCGCTGGAAAAAGCCAAAGCGGCAGATAAAGCCAAGTCAGCCTTTCTGGCTAACTTGTCCCATGAAATACGCACCCCCATGAACGGAATGCTGGGGTTGTCGCAACTGTTACTGAAAACCAAATTAACCGCAGAGCAAAAGCACCACCTCAACACCCTGCTCGATTCGGGTAAGCACATGATGTCATTGCTGAACGATATTCTGGATTTCTCTAAAATAGAGCAAGGCAAGCTGAAACTGGATAAAACCCATTTCTGCTTTACTGATCTGATCGGCACCATTGAAAGCACCTATTACTCGTTAGCGAAGGAAAAAGGCCTGGCTTTCAATATTGATTGTGGCTTTGATCAGGAAACCTGGTTCTACGCCGACAAATCCCGTATTCGGCAGATCCTGTTTAACCTGACCAGTAATGCCATAAAATTCACAGACAAAGGCCATGTCAGAGTGCGTATGAGACGGGCACTGCTCACCGGAGGGCAACAACAGCAGTTGACGATTGTGGCCGAAGATACAGGCATTGGTATAGCGCCGGAGCGAACGGCTCTCATCTTTGATCCATTTGCTCAGGCCGAAGTCTCTACCAGCCGGCGTTATGGCGGCACCGGCCTTGGGTTAAGTATCGTCAAACAGCTGGCAGAATTAATGGACGGCAATGTCGAGCTCACCAGCGAGCCTGGCGTTGGGACATCTGTTACCGTCAACCTCTGTCTTGATACGGGGATCCCTCAGGAAGAGTTCATCGAAAACATCGAGATCGACAAAGAGGCCTTTGCCGGTCTTCACGTACTGGTTGTTGAAGATAACCACCTCAACGTCCTGATCATGGAAAGTTTTCTTAAACAGTGGGGATTTCATACCCACACCGCGGAAAACGGTCTGCAAGCATTAGACATGATGCAGCGCCAACCCTACGATTTGATCCTGATGGATAATCACATGCCGGTGATGGACGGCCTGGAATCGACCCGGCGAATTCGTTCCCTGCCCGAACCTTACTGCATTGTCCCGATTTTCGCTTGCACCGCAGATGCGTTTGAGGAAACACAGAAGAATATGCTGGATGCCGGGGTCGACTGTGTTATCACCAAACCGCTCGACGAACGAAAATTACTGGATGCACTTCAACGCTTTCGCCACCGTATCGACTACATGGCCTATCTGCGACGCCAAACGTTCAAACAGCCTGATTTTCGGGATCAGCCTGTTCTGAACGACACTTTATCGTCTCTTAACCAAGCCGAGTTACCGTCAAGTCATACAGCATTCGATTTAAATCAGATCACTCAAATAGACACCGAAGAACTGCTGGAAATGCTTGATCAGGACAAGGATATGATTGCGTACTTTCTCGCCATTTTCGCAGATGATCACCATGACTACGGCCAGAAGATCCGCCATGCCATCCAGGAAAACGATTTGGAGCAAGCGATGTTACTCAGTCATACCCTGAAAGGGGCTTCCGCCAGTCTTTGTGCAAAGCAGCTCAGCCACAGCGCCAGGATAGTCGAGATGCAACTGAAAGCTGCGCAGATCCCCTCGGAGTCAGAGCTCGATGCGGTTTCACAAGCCCTATCAGCGCTTTGTGACGAAATTCGCCGTCAGCAACAAACTGTCGATATTGGCTAATTCCTTCAGGCTGATCAAACCTTACGAACTCAGCCTGGATGATCGCCATGACGCACTTTTCAACATTCGCTTTATCCCTGGCAAAGTGACCAAAAGAATGTTTGACAAAACCGCTCGAATTGGGCTTCGCGATTGACATCGACACAGAAAAATTTAATTATCGGGACATCAAATATTTTGCTTCGATCCATATGTTCAGAGCATCGGACATGGCTTCAAAAGAACAGTCAACAGGCCAAACTTAACGTTTGCACAAACACAGCAAAGGACAAGAGATATGAGCACCAAACTGGAACAGCTGCGCGCACTTACTACTGTTGTTGCCGATACCGGCGACATCGAAGCGATTAAGAAATACCAACCGCAAGATGCCACCACCAACCCTTCCCTGATCCTGAAAGCCGCAGAGATTGAACAGTACGCACCGCTCATCGACGATGCGATTGCTTATGCCAAAGCGCAAAGCAGCGATAAAGCCCAGCAAATCGAAGACGCCGGTGACAAGCTGGCGGTCAACATCGGCAAAGAAATCCTCAATGTGGTACCGGGCCGTATCTCCACTGAAGTGGATGCACGCCTGTCATACGACACCGACGCCAGCGTGGCCAAAGCCCGCAAGCTGATCAAAATGTACAACGATGCCGGCATCAGCAACGACCGCATCCTGATCAAACTGGCGTCGACCTGGGAAGGGATCCGCGCGGCTGAGATTCTGGAAAAAGAAGGCATCAACTGTAACCTGACTCTGCTGTTCTCGTTCGCCCAGGCCCGTGCCTGTGCTGAAGCCGGTGTGTTCCTGATCTCGCCGTTCGTCGGCCGCATCATGGACTGGTACAAAGCCAAAGAAGGCCGTGACTTCGACGCTGCTGAAGATCCGGGCGTGCTGTCAGTCACGGCTATCTACAACTACTACAAAGCCCTGGGCTACAACACTGTGGTGATGGGCGCGAGCTTCCGTAACACCGGGGAGATCCTGGAGCTGGCCGGCTGTGACCGCCTGACCATCAGCCCACAGTTGCTGCAGGAGCTGTCTGAAGCACAAGGTGACGTGGTTCAGAAACTCTCTGCTGACGTGGCATCTGAAGAGCGTCCGGCACCGATGACACACGCGGAGTTCCTGTGGGATCACAACCAGGATCCAATGGCGATTGAGAAGCTGGCGGAAGGGATCCGTAACTTCGCGATCGACCAGGGTAAACTGGAAACCATGATCGAAGCGCGTCTGTAATCCCGTTTCAATTTGAGAGCAGCACCTGAGCTGCTCTCACTCGTTTATGACCAACCTGTATTGAGTAAGAAGAACTAATTATGGATCGTAAAGTATTAGCGAATGCTATCCGTGCCCTGAGCATGGACGGTGTCCAACAGGCCAACTCTGGCCACCCAGGCGCCCCGATGGGGATGGCGGACATCGCGGAAGTGCTGTGGCGCGACCACCTGAATCACAACCCGCAAAACCCGAACTGGGCCGACCGCGACCGCTTCGTGCTGTCCAACGGCCACGGCTCTATGCTGATTTACTCCCTGCTGCACCTGAGCGGTTACGAGCTGACAATTGACGATCTGAAAAACTTCCGTCAGCTGCACTCGAAAACCCCGGGTCACCCTGAGTACGG
>NZ_JASJOJ010000111.1:0-5858 GCF_038519165.1 Photobacterium sp. SP02 | reverse complement strand
AACCCCTTTCATATAAGCGCTTACTAAATTAGGTGTTAATAAAATCGTTTAACATAACCTAATCATAATGCGTACTGAATGTAATAAACCAAAGTTAAAATGTCCTGTTTTACCTATCTTAATTCACATCTGTTTGGTTGATGTGAGCTTTAAATGATGTTGGTAACTATGAATGACAAAGAGATTTTAAAATTTGGTGCTATCCGAGATGTTTGTGAAAAACGGATCCGTCGTGCAGATGCTGCCCGTGTTCTTTCCCTTAGCGTTCGTCAAGTTCAGCGACTCGTAACACGCTTTCGACAACATGGTGTTGCGGCCATTGTTCATCAACGCCGAGGCCAATCCTCGAGTAATCGAATAAACCATTTAGTGAAACTTCGATGTCTGACGTTGATCCGTGAACATTGGTCCAACACTTGCTCACGAAAACTTACTGAACGCCATGATATTCACGTTTCAGTTGAAACGCTCCGCCAATGGATGATCGCGGATGGTCTTTGGGTTCCCCATGCCAAACGTAAGCCACGCGTCTACCAGCCTCGTCATCGTCGTGATTGCCTGGTGAATTGGTTCAAATTGACGGCTCCCACCATGACTGGTTCGAAGGCCGCAGCCCTAAATGTTGTTTACTGGTTTACATCGATGATGCCACTGGCCGCCTGATGAACCTGCGCTTCAGTGACACTGAATCGGCTTTCGATTATTCTGCGCCAACAGTTCGCAAGCCAAAGGCCGCATTGAGTGTGCAAATAAAAACGTTACAGGATCACTGAATAAAGTGAATGTGTCTCAAAGTATCAATACTATTAAAAAAGCTAGCTAGCTCCCCGACTTCATCATCGATTTCAACTGCCGTTTTGCCAAGCCTTCGCGGTATCCGAAAGACATGCGCCGGCCTTCAAATGCCGACATTCAATCTAATTAGCTTTATTAAGTCGTTCTCGAATTTGTTTTATCTCATGGTCGAGTTTGATATTTAAAGTCAGATGGTAAGTTATAGTGCATTAAAATGTATGTTCTTGAGCTCTTTTGCTGGTATGTCAGTAAATTCTTATCTAATATCAATGAGGACAAAAACACATAATAATTAGATGGATGCCGGAACATGAAAAGTATTCTTATCATTGAAGACAACAAAGTGATGGCACAAATTTTAGCCCAGCTGTTAAGAAACAGTATACAACCCAAAACATTGCTTCATGCCAGTTCCATTGGCCAGGCTGAGGCCATATTCATGAAATCCAGGCTCTTAGGTCATGCATTGGATTGTGTCTTCTTAGACTTAAACCTCAGCCTACCTTTGGATGGCCTGTCGTTGCTGAGCCAAATAAAGCAGGAACACCCAGACTTGCCTGTTATCGTTGTGACTGCAGAAAATGAAATGGAAACGGTGAAAAAAGTTATCTCGCATAAGCCTGATGGCTACATTGTAAAACCCCTATCGATGCAAAAGCTCAATCAATGTTTAGCCAAGGTATCAAATTTTCAGTTGGATATTGAAAAGTAAGCAGGATTTAGCAGAACTGTGTCTGCTCTGCATAAAGTTATGGTGCATTAGGATTGCAATGATAGCCTGCTCCTGGCAGGCCTGAACCTAGGCTTGCCGCCGGCCTGATTTCTTGTTGTTGGAAGAAAACGGAAACACGTTGTGAATCTTTTGCTTCACTTTTGCTGGAACATCTTTCGAGAAAACCAGCTTTGTCGTAAACCTATTCTTATAGACCTTGATTTGCCCACTGAATGGCTCTCGATGAGCAATATCTTTACACCCATGTAAGAATCCACTGGGGACATTCCCCTTTGTCTGTTTCAACTCACCGTGCTCGAATTTTAACATCATTACTGGGCGGTCCTTAAAAACCAGGATCAGCACAGCAACTGCCAGCAAAAGAACATATTCCATTGTCTTATTCCTCAAACAAACAGCGCATGATATTAGGTATAGCGAATCAGTCGAGTTGAAGCAATTTACTTAAGTCTTGTTTTATGTCCTGTACCTTTTTATTGGCTTCCAGGGACTTGGTGCTTTCACTCAACAAATACTCAATAGTGTCAGATAAGGTACAGTCCAGCTCTTTCGACTTATCGGCCAGCTTCTCCCAGACACGATAATCCAGATCAATAGATTTTTTGCGTGTGTGGACCTGCTCAGCATTGAAGTGGCGTTTCCGCTTCGCACGTATCGCCTGCTTCATTTTATTTTCAAGCTCGGGAGACATGTGATGACCGATCCAATCCAGCACTTTAGTTGGTTCGTGTTCTATCTCAAGTAATGATGCCACGGCGGCCTCGGCCTCACTGGTATCAATATGCCGCGTAACGGCTTCCCCTTCCTTGTACTTCTTTACCAGGTAGCCCCACTTCCAGCCAGCCTCAAGGTTTTCTAATTGCTGATATTTCATAATCGACGCTTATTTGGGTATGTAAAGTCTACAATTAATAGAGAGTGACAGTGTAACTAGATCGATAGTGAAGCACAATAGCACATTGATTTAGAAGCATGTCTCCCTCTTTGAAGGAACGCCTTTTGGCTGATTCTCATCCGAATCGCAGGATAATCCATGCCTGTTCTATTATGCGGACAACGATTCCTTTATACTGCTGTCTTTTTCACAGTAACGGAAATTATATCAAGCCTATGCAAGAAGAATCCTGGCGTACCATGCTCCCAGATTACACTCAGTATGAGCCAATTCTGGACCAGTATGCACAACTCCCCCCTGCACCGACAGGCATTTTACAAGATCGCCTGAGCGATGCCGTACGCCGATTCACAGCAGTTGATATCCAGCCCAGATTATTAAGAATTACTGCACCAGACAACAAAGTTTATCGCGACTATATCATTGATCTGCTGATGCATTGGGATTCAGCAGGTAAAAGTCCGTCTGATGAGTCTCCTATTGTAATAGCGGGTGACAACGTCACAGACATCAATCTGTTTGGGGCCGTGTATCCACCTTTAGAGGATGGCAAATTAACGAAACCTCAGGTTAAGCATGGTCTGCTTCACCAAGCCAACAATGGTTACTTAGTATTGTCTGTTGCCAGTATTCTTGCCAACCCAAGCTTATGGCCAAGGCTCAAAGCGGTACTGATGAATGGCGAACTGGAGTGGCAACCCGTTACTCAGAAGAAATTTTACCCCTTGCCACCGGCAGAAGCACTGAATGTAAAATTAGTCGTGGTTGGTGACAGATTCTTAATGGCAGAACTGGAAAATGCTGAGCCTGACATCGCTTCTGGTTTTAGTATGTATGGTGAGTTTGAGCAGGATATGCGCCTTACTCAAGACAGTCTGCCAAAATATTTAGCCTATCTGAAGTCTCTGATTGAAAAAGCCGGAATACCCGACATGGCGGACAACGACGCATTGAAACTATTGATGCGTACCGGTGCTCGCCATGAAGAAGATCAAAACCGTTTACCGCTTTGCCCTATCTGGCATTTAAGTCTGCTATGTGAAGCAGCAATAGAATCCCAGGGTAAATCGATAACAGCCGAACACTTGCAACAGTCACTGAAAGCCAGAGAATACCGCAGTTCATACTTGCCAGAGAGAGCCATCGAGGATATCCATCACGGCCAGGTGATTATTAACTGCCATGGCAATGAAATCGGCCAGGTTAATGGTTTAACAGTTGTTGAAATGCCTGGCCACCCTGTCGCTTACGGCGAGCCAGCCCGAATATCCTGCGTGGTTCACTTTGGCGATGGCGACATTTCAGATGTCGAACGCAAGGCTGAACTGGCCGGCAATATTCATGCTAAAGGTATGATGATCATGCAGGCCTTTGTCAGTACCGCCCTTGACCTTGACCAGCCGCTGCCGTATTCGGCCTCTATCGTTTTTGAACAGTCTTACAGTGAAGTAGATGGCGACAGCGCGTCTTTAGCAGAACTGTGTGCTTTGGTGTCCGCCCTTTCTCAACAGCCCATCAATCAGCAAATCGCCGTTACAGGGGCTGTCGATCAATTTGGCCGTGTACAAGCAGTCGGCGGGATTAACGAAAAAATCGAGGGATTCTACAAGGTTTGCGCCTATCGGGGTCTAACCGGCCACCAAGGTGTCATCTTGCCGAAAACAAACCTGAGTAACCTGTGTCTTTGTGATGAAGTCCTAGATGCAATTAAAGACGGTAAATTTCATATCTGGGCCGTAAATAGTGTGGATGATGCGCTACCTTTACTGACAGGTAAATCTTTCCGTCGAGACGAAAGTAATCAAGAAAGCGATGAAGATACACTCTTAGATGTCATCGCTATACGTATAGCGCACTTCCATAGCGGTCATAATGACGAAGGCTCAGGTTGGTTGACTAAAATGAAAAACTGGTTGGTCCACCACTGATCCGAGTTGTTAGGCGTACAGGTGTAAGCTAAATTGCCCCAATAATTTCAAAGAGAAAATAGCATCCAATGAAGAAATGCAATTCTTACAACCGTGACGATCTCCTCGCTTCCAGCCAAGGCCAATTGTTTGGTCCTGGCCGTCCTCAATTACCAGCACCTAACATGCTGATGATGGATCGTATTGCTGAAATCACTGATGAAGGTGGTGAGTTTAATAAAGGCTTCATCATTGCTGAACTGGATATCAAACCTGATCTTTGGTTTTTTGACTGCCACTTCCCTGGCGATCCCGTCATGCCTGGCTGCCTGGGTCTGGATGCAATGTGGCAACTTGTTGGCTTCTTCCTTGGCTGGATTGGCGGTGAAGGTAAAGGCCGTGCTCTGGGCGTGGGTGAAGTGAAGTTCACGGGTCAAATCCTGCCTACAGCCAAAAAAGTCACTTACGAGATCCAAATGAAGCGCGTTATCAACCGCAAGCTGATTATGGGTGTTGCTGACGGCCGAGTGCTGGTTGACGGCAAGGAAATCTATGTTGCTAAAGATCTGAAAGTCGGCTTGTTTCAAGACACGTCAAACTTCTAATTCAAGTTAGCGCTATAGCAATGACAGAAAGGTCGCACACGCGACCTTTTTTGCGCGTCTGCGGCAGATAAAGTAAAGCCCCTCTCCAAAGGGGCTCTGTATGGTTAGGGATATGAGGGTGAAGGTTTTATTTTGCGCGGCCAGATTGCAATTCTTCTCTCGCGTCTCGCCAGCCACCTAGCCAGTTCATACGGGCGTCCACAGTTTGATATGGACATGCGTCACTGGAACGACCATTAATGCCAGCTTGATAGCCTCGAGATTGTGCGCGTTCCATACGATCCCGCTTTTGTCTCTTCATAGTTCGATCCTCATCCTTATTCATATTAATCATTACCGTTACATAATGATGGAGTTTTTGTGACTCCATCTTAAGGATTGGATATTTAGCCGAAGAGATCAACCTTCATAAAAAATCAGGCTCACAACTTGTGAGCCTGATTAAAAATCGAACAATTTTGACAAATTACTTTCTGCGGCGTAAGCCCAGTAGCACCATAAGTGACAGCGTCACTATGCCAATGGAGCCCCCTTTGCGGCTGACACTACTTTCATCATCGCTTCTTGGCTGCACTTGAGCATCAACGCGAGGAATCAGCTTAACGGCAACTAAACGTTCGTCCCCATCACACTCCGCATTCTTGCTGAGCGACTTATACCCAGATTCACACTTCAGCGCTGTTGCAGAGATAACGCCCGCATCATTAATGCCTGTAGCCTGAGCGATACGGAACTGGTTCGCATCACCGTTGATATTATCATCATTGGTTAAGTCATCCAGCATCCAGGTTGACTTCACCGGCAGTGCATCAGTGACAGCGTCACTACCTGACAGATAGGTGAAAGCACGCTGACGGCGTTGCCGGCCGTTAACCTGGTTGACCGTCTCTGCGTCAACCCAACCGACAATCTGATCACTATTG
>NZ_JASJOJ010000110.1:0-5901 GCF_038519165.1 Photobacterium sp. SP02 | reverse complement strand
TTTTTCGCAATAATTCATAATTAGAACCCCGGATCTGGATCACCTTCTTTGGGACTGTAATGCTTCCCTTTGCCATCTTTGTGGTAATGAGAATAATTAGGCCCCTTCTGACCTCAGGGCGCGAGCATACTTCGTTCAATTCTTGTTCAAGTGGTGAACGAGCTTAAAATCTAGGCCAATTTTTACGAAAATTGCCGAGAAGATGAAAAATTTTGAGTTCAACATTAACATTAACAATATCAATGTTATTTTTTGAGTTTAACTGTTCCATCTGGATAAATCCTCCACCCTAGAGCTTTTCTATCCTTATCTAGACATATGTCTTTTCCCATAAGTTTCACTATTCTCACAAGCCACATACTTTATATATTCCAAACCCACTGAATTTAGCATGCCACTTAATTGTACCTTTGTATACATAGAACGATGCAGTCAACAGTCATACCATAGCTTAGTTTTGATGATTTGCTCTATCTGAAACAGTGTAACAGGTTTGTAGTTTTCTTCTTTTCTTTTGATTAAACATGGAAAAACCCAATAAAAAACGCGTTGTAATTGCGTATCGCCGGGAAATTCCATAGGAAAGTATGACTCAAAGACAAAACTTAATAAGTCGGCACCAAATGAAGTTTCCAGAATAGATATGAATTCATAAGCTTCATCACCATAGATACCCAAATCATGATATAACCTGGTGGAATGTTTGTAACCTTTTATGTCACTTTCATCTTTACCGAACAACTTCAGGCAGGCAATGAGATCGCTCGAAAAATTATCCATCCATTTGGGCCTCTGTGGTATATCTGAGAGTAAAAATTGTCTTCAGAATCATAGCAATCGCCTTATTCACCCCCATAAAAATCATATTTAATACTCACTTTAAACTCCGAAAGCATTTGAATTGCTTCAAGACCAAGCTCAAACATTACATTTTCATCAGAAAATACTCCGATTAAAAAATTACAACTTCCTCCAGATTCAACAAGTTGAACAATATACTCCCTATCATAGCCCCTTAGCTGCATCTTCAGAAAATTATCTATCGAAACATCATCAAAATTCAACGGTGATTCATGCAGACAAAAGCTAACATTTGTTCGCTTGTACATTCCATCTAATATTTTTCCACTTTTGGTTTTTTTGGGGCCTCCTACAGTTTGAGAGAACCTAGTCGGCAACTCAAAAACCCCTTCAATATCAGCCGCCGATATAGTCGGATGAGAAACATGAAAAGTAAGCCTAAAGGTAGCATTTCCACTCATAACAAATCCTCCCAATGTCCTTGAGGTGACCATTCTCCCCCTTCATTAATACCAACCGTTCCATCAGGCGCTACACCCGTCCATGATTTTCCTGTACCCATACCACCATGTGCCGCATCTTTGATGCCATGAAGGGTATCTTTATCCCAACCATATTTTTTCTTAGCTTTATCTATATCCTGAGTACCAGAAGGACAACTCTTCGGCTTTTTCTCATTCTGGCTAGAATCTTCGTTATTGTATATCAGCCAATCTATTAATGCAGCGCCACCCAGTGCAACACCATAACCAACCCATTTGGGCCAAGCTGCATCTGTTGGATCTGGTATCGCTGTATCTGTGCCGATCCACCCACCAACTACAGCAATAGCTGATCTACCATAAGGATCAATATAGTTGGTGGGGTTTCCACCAACATAGGCATAAATATTCAACCCTCCCCGCAACCCAATCGGATCCCGCTGAATGTACCGCCCAGTATTCGGATCGTAATCCCGGTAGAAATTGTAGTTCAGGCCGGACTCTGCATCCCGGTATTGCCCCGGAAAGCCGATATTGAAAGTGACTGGCTGAGCAGTGCCACCTGTTTTCCCAAACGGGCTCCTCGCCTGTTGCCAGATCAGGTTTTGTGCCTGAATCAGCCCGATCGGGGCGGACAGGTGATCACTCAGCACATCTGAAATCTGACCGTCTGCATCGACAGTGACAGGGGCGTAACCTGTGGCGCCGTAGGTATAGTCTTTCTGACCCTGAGGGCCACTTTCACGAAGTAAAGTGTTCCCCAACCAGTAAAACTGCGTTTGCTCACCATTGACGGTTTTGCTGATCCGGCGTCCCAGAGGATCATAAGTATAGGCAGCGGTTACTTCGATGCTGGATAGCAGTGTCGTTTCACCATTTCCGGCATCTGCGCTGATCACCCGCTCGCGCTGGTAACCGACTAAACGTTCTGCGTCGTTATAGGTGAAGGTTTCGATGCTATTGTTTAATTAGAGTGTTTCGCCAATATCAGTATTATCTAGGTTATTTGGCTTTTTAAATCAATAACTGAATAACTCTCACCATCAAATACCCCAAGAATAATAATATTCAATTTCTTCAATACATTAGAAAAAATTGTTCATATCATCTATATTATCATTTTAATTGAAACATTCGAATAAAACACATACAAAGTGCTGAGGAACAATTAAAGCAAGGATTTCGATTAGCCTTGCTTTTTTCTGGCTTTGGTAGTTTTTTGCATTTATTGAATATCTTTGGGTTGCTACTCATTTTCATACATTATTAGGTTGCAAGATATAATGTTATATGGAGCGGGGAGCATCGATAGATGATCCCCCTTCCCTAAATGCTGTTAAACGTATATTCGCCAATTATTTTCCATCTTTTTTATTCTTTGACCTTAGTCCAGACCAAAATAAAAAAACGGATAAAAGAAAAGAAATAAAGCATAAAATTAATGCTATGTATGGCTGTCTGCACCTAAAGTGTTCATGGAAAAAGCTAAACTCATTTTTACAAAAACCACTTGCCAAACTTCCTGAAGAAAAAACCCAAAGCAGCGAATATAAAAAAATAATAATGCTGCAACAGCCAAGAAAATACAGAACTTTGGAATTCACTATTTTCATCTAATATGTATATCCATCGATTGTTGATTGGTTTATTACATCTTGGACGAAAGATTGGCACTGATTTGTCGGTCCCCATCTACCAAGCCCTTTGCCAATTTCCAAAAGTTCATTCACTTTATTTTCATCGACATTATCTACATCTTCACACGACGCACCTTTTTGTTTATGCCTACCAGTATGATCAGTAACTTCCACAGGGTCACCAGGCAAATCACCACTTTCGTTTCCAGCATTTCCGTCGCCACCGACTGGTCCCATACCAGCTTCCTTGATGTCAGTCTTGATCCACTGATGGTCTACCGGTGCCCACCCAAAAGCCGGTTGGCTACATATTTGAACTTTCAGCCCCAGTGGATCAATGTACTTCAAGGGGTTGCCGCCCACGTAGGCGTAAGTGTTCAAGCCACCCTGTAATCCGATTGGGTCTGACTGGATGTATCGTCCAAGACTGGGATCATAATCCCGGTAGAAATTGTAGTTCAGGCCGGACTCCGCATCCCGGTATTGCCCTGGAAAACCGATATTGAAGGTGACTGGCTGAGCTGTGCCGCCTGCTTTCCCAAACGGGCTTCTCGCCTGTTGCCAGATCAGGTTTTGTGCCTGAATCAGCCCGACCGGGGCGGACAGGTGGTCACTCAGCACATCTGCAACCTGTCCATCTACATCGACAGTGACGGGGGCATAACCTGTGGCGCCGTAGGTATAGTCTTTCTGACCCTGAGAGCCGCTTTCACGGAGTAAAGTGTTCCCCAACCAGTAAAACTGCGTTTGCTCACCATTGACGGTTTTGCTGATCCGGCGTCCCAGAGGATCATAAGTATAGGCAGCGGTTACTTCGATGCTGGATAGCAGTGTGGTTTCACCATTTCCGGCATCTGCGCTGATCACCCGCTCGCGCTGGTAACCAACTAAACGTTCTGCGTCGTTGTAGGTGAAGGTTTCGATGCTATTGTTTAATTAGAGTGTTTCGCCAATATCGGTCTTATCTAGGTTATTTGTTTTTTAAATCAATAACTAAATAACTCTCACCATCAAATATCCCAAGAATAATAAAATTCAATTTCTTCAATACATTAGAAAAAAATTATTTATATCATCTACATTATCATTTGAACTGAAACATTCGAATAAAACACATACAAAGTGCCAACTTAGCTTGGTTGCGTAAATCAATTCAAGTAAATCTTTATCTGAATCAACCATCTGTTTACTTATATAATAATAGGCATCGCCATTATATAAAAAACCTCGAGATTTAAAGTCATTTATTTCATTTTCACTCGCCATTACATCATCAAAAACACAACACAAATCATTCCTTTTTATTAAATCATAAATAAATAATGACAGCCAATCACTTGAATCAACAACTTTCACTATTCCAGAGCCATTTTGATTACCCTTTGAATTCACATTAAACACACCACCCGAACTGAGATTTACCTCAGAAATAGCATTAAAATTCTTAGGTACAATTACGTAGCATGGATAAATATCATTACTTATTTTTTCAATCAAGCTCTTATAAAACTCATTACTATCATTGAAGTAGCTATTAATATATTTTCTGACTATTTCAACGTCAACATTAACAATATCAATGTTAATGTTAATGTTAATGTTATTATTTTGGTTTAACTGTTCCATCTGGATAAATCCTCCACCCTGGACCTTTCCTATCATTTAAATCCCAATGAGGGCGAGCCATTTTGTCATGGACAAAATCAAAGGGGTAAAGCAAGTCACACCAGATGAAGTATGGCAGGAATAATTGAATTATGGTTCATCGAAATCGACCTGATGTGACAATCAGCTTTTTTAGGATGTCTGTCCCAACATTTTCGACCGGTACAGATCAAAACCTAGCTATCAGTTACGTGGCCACGCAGTTTCTCTTCAAACATCTTTTTATCCAATTGCATTACATCTGCCAACTCATAGACAAGTGCCAAAGACTCACCAGGAATCTGTTTATTCTCCTCAATCACAATATCAACCAAAGTATCCAAAGCCAGACCATATTCGCCAACATCAATGAAATCCTGTACTTCACCTTTTTCAGAATCGGTAAATATTTCTAACAGTAAACTAAGTAATCGTAACAACAGATTTTCGACAAATTGATAATCGTGGATAGTCATCACGGGTTCCTCGGCACGTTAGTTGGGAACCCTGAGACAATATCACCGTTGCGCTCTTGAATCACTCTTATATCAATTCCATCACGCGTTCCTTCAGTAATCATTCGTCCACCACGTCCCGCATGAGTTACGGAATTTGGATCAGTCGCAACATCAGATATTTCATGCATAATTTTGTCGTCTGACCAGTTTTGAGGAAACTCACTCTTTCCAGGCTTACCAGTGCCAGGTCTATGTCCACCGCCTGTGGCATCACCGTCAAGGATGTGCCTACGACGCTGAGAAGAAGCAAGATCTACATAGTCATCAGCTTTCTTCGCAACCCGACTCGCAGCCCCCAGCCCCGTTGCACCGGGTATTGCTAACCCGGCTAAATCAGCCCCCAGTGCTGTTAGGTTACTGCCTAAATTCCCACAATCACCAAGAACATTGTCGGTTAAAATTCGATATAAACCATAGCCAATAAACCCGATGTCAGCGACAGTGTCAATGATTAACCCTGTCGAATCCGTATAGTTCAGCGGGTCTGCACCGGCATAGCTGTACAGGTTGTATCCCCCACCCAACCCAATCGGATCCCGCTGAATGTACCGCCCAGTATTCGGATCGTAATCCCGGTAGAAATTGTAGTTCAGGCCGGACTCCGCATCCCGGTATTGCCCTGGAAAACCAATGTTGAAGGTGACTGGATGAGCTGTGCCGCCTGCTTTCCCAAACGGGCTTCTCGCCTGTTGCTAGATCAGGTTTTGTGCCTGAATCAGCCCGACCGGGGCGGACAGGTGCTCACTCAGCACATCTGAAATCTGACCGTCTGCATCGACAGTGACAGGGGCGTAACCTGTGGCGCCGTAGGTATAGTCT